>CALCCU010000032.1 GCA_937900515.1 uncultured Gammaproteobacteria bacterium
TGATTATGATGCGATTAGTCATTTTTAATCTTTATATAATTATGTATATGAAGGTGTGTAATGTATTCACGTTACACTATGATAGTGTTAATTCTATCATTTCTAGCATGATTGCCGAATAACCACGTTATAATTCCTACTTATTTTTGACTATTCAAGACATATAAACATGACGACGCCTAAGAAAAAGTTATCTTCCGCACGGCTAACGCAACCAACGAATGCATTTGTTGAAGAGTTTACCGCTTCAGTACAATTTGATCAGCGCATGTATCAACAAGACATTGAAGGCTCAATTGCTCATGCAACAATGTTGGCAAGTGTAGACGTATTAAGCGAACAAGAATGTGAACAAATCATTGAGGGCTTGAACACGATTCGCACTGAAATCGATAATGATGAATTTGAATGGTCTATCGCTCAAGAAGATGTGCACATGAATATCGAAGCACGCCTTATTGCACTCATAGGGGAAGTCGGTAAAAAACTGCACACTGGCCGCTCACGTAATGACCAAGTAGCCACTGATGTAAGGCTTTACTTACGCGATATGATAGACCCTATCAAGTCAGAACTATTCAGACTACAAGAATCATTACTGATGGTTGCTGAGCGTGAAGCCGACACTATTCTACCAGGCTTCACCCACTTACAAACTGCACAGCCCGTTACTTTTGGTCATCATATGATGGCATGGTACGAAATGTTGGTGCGTGATGCAGAACGTCTTGAAGACTGTGAAAAACGGGTTAATTCATTACCTTTAGGTGCGGCAGCACTTGCGGGCACAACATTCCCAATTGATCGTGAATTAACGGCTAAGTTATTAGGCTTTGAACGCATCTGTCTGAATTCACTTGATGCAGTAAGTGATCGTGATTTCGCAATCGAGTTCAATAGCTTTGCATCTATATTGATGATGCACTTATCCCGCTTCTCAGAAGAGCTTATTATCTGGTCTTCAGCGCAGTTTGATTTTGTAGATTTAGGTGATGCATTCTGCACGGGATCCTCAATCATGCCTCAGAAAAAGAACCCTGATGTACCTGAGTTGATCCGAGGAAAAACAAGTCGTGTTTACGGTAATATGTTCAACTTATTAACTTTGATGAAAAACCAACCTTTGGCTTACAACAAAGATAATCAAGAAGATAAGGAGCCTCTTTTCGACACGATCGATACATTATTAGGTTCTTTACGTGTTTATGCCGACATGATGGCCGCGATTACAGTTAAACCAGAGAATATGCGAAACGCAGCATTACGTGGTTATGCAACGGCGACCGATTTAGCAGACTACCTTGTTCGTAAAGGTGTTGCTTTCCGTGATGCTCATGAAGTGGTTGGTTTGTCCGTCGCCTACGGTATTAAGCACAATAAAGACCTATCAGAGCTCACCTTAGAAGAGTTACAAGCCTTCTCTGACCAAATCAGTGATGATGTGTTTGAAGTATTAACATTAGATGGCTCAGTTGCTGCTCGTGACCATTTAGGAGGAACAGCACCTAATCAAGTACGCTCCGCTATTCGTTATGCTCATTCACAACGCGAGCAAGATTAGACTTCTAATTCATTTCTGGACTGTTAGAGTAGATTCTAACTGAATTGTTTTAAGAAAATTAATTCTAGTTTTTCAAACTCCTCCACCGTAACAGGTGGAGAGTAATAGTAGCCCTGACCTAATCGACAACCTTGAGATTTCAACAGCTGTAAATGCTGCTCATCTTCAATACCTTCAGCTACCACTTCCATTTCTAATGAACCCGCCAGTTGTATTATTGTATTTAGGATTCTACCACTCACATTTTCACTATGAGCACCAACAATAAACGAACGGTCTATTTTGAGGATATCGACAGGCAATATTTGTAAATAACTGAGTGAGGAATACCCTGTACCAAAATCATCTAGAGACAGTTTCATTCCCAACTTTTTAATCTCATTCAATATTTTTACCGCACTCTCCGTATCATGAAAAATAGCTGACTCGGTAATTTCAATCTCTAATTGTTTAGGGTTAATTTTGTGTTTATCTAGCACAGCCTTTAAATGAGAAATTAAGTCTTCATCATATAATTGGATCGGAGATAAATTAATAGAAAGAGCAAGCTGACTATATTGAGTATCACTCCATTTTTCTAACTGGGCTACAGCTTCTTCAATTACCCAGCGCCCAATTCTAATAATTTGCCTGCTTTCTTCTGCAATAGGAATAAAGGCGTCAGGCTGTATAACTTCTCCATTGAGTGTTTTCCACCTAATCAAACCTTCAGCAGATACTATTTTATTTTCGAATAGATCAACCTTCGGTTGGAAATAAAGTCTAAACTCTTGATTTTTTATCGCTACTTCAATTTTATTTCTTAAAGAAAAATTATACTTAACCTTTTCATTTAATTCTTCTGAGAAAAATGAAAACCTTTCTTTTCCTAAGTCTTTCGCATTATACATAGCGATATCAGCATGTTTTATTAGCTTTAGTCTACTGCTTGCATCATCAGGAAAAATTGATAACCCTAAGCTAGCTCCGATTTTACAGTCTATGCCATCAATAACAACAGGTTCACTAAAGACATTAATTAGATCTCTAGCTAAATTGGCAAGGCAATCAGAGTCAATAATATTCCTCACTATTATTGTGAATTCATCGCCACCAATTCGAGATAAAAAGTCGGCTTCTCGAATATTTTTTTCTAACCGCTTGGCACTTTCTATTAACACCTTGTCACCAATATCATGACCTAAGCTATCATTTATATGCTTGAAATTATCTAGATCTATAAATATTAAACCGATTTTTTGAGATTCTCTTATCGCAATTTTAATACTTATTTCAAGTTCATTTTCAAAATACTGGCGATTAGCCAATCCCGTTAAGCCATCAAAGAATGCCAGTTGAGTTAAGCTTTCTTCAGCCTCCTTCCTATCTGAAATATCTTGGAAAACAAACACATACTCATTGCCGCCCTGCTTGTGATCGGTGCTCTCAATCTGAGTAATCGTTAATAGAACTGGCATTATTTTGTCTGGCAAATAATGACATTCAACTTCACCAGTCCAACTAATACTGGCCTTATCTTTTGATAAGCTCAACATAAAGGCATCTAATTGATTAGGAAAAAAATCATTGATACTTTTCTTAATCAACGATGTCTCATTTTGCTGAATAATCTGCCAAAAAGCAGGATTGGAGTCATAAATAAGACCATCTTCATGAGTGAAAGCAACAGCTTCACTCATACTTTCAAACGTTTTTCGTGCCACTTGAAGTCGGGCCATAGGTACCAATAATACCCGCTTTATAGCATAAAAAAGCACTAGAACAATGAAAATGGAAACAATACTTATTTGTAATGCTTCAAGCAATAAGACATCTCTCTGATTGCGTTCAAATATAGCTGTATCAATGAATAGCTCCACTTTACCTAATGTCATAGCATCAAGACGAATGGGATAAGATTTAATGATGTCTGCTTGAGATAATAACCGCTCTCGATCAGCAGATTTATAAGAAGTAGAGGTGCCATCAAGTCCCTTACTCTTTCCCATGTATATATGACCGAATTGGCTATAAACAACAATGGCAATGATATTCTCGCCTAGTAATTCAGCATCTAACACTCCTGATGCAAATTCATCAGAAAAAGATCGCTCAACCGATTTGCTATAAATCGTCCAGATCGATGGTTTAACAGCAGAAGCGATTCTACTAGCAGTCTGTTGCACTTGAACATCTAATGTTCGCTCAAATTCCAATTGTGACAAATGAAACCGTACACCAACAAATAGCGACATAATTAAGATGGTGCTAACAACAAGCGCAAAAATAAGGCGAACATTAAAAATGTTTTGCATACTTATTCGTAAGTGCCAAATAATTCGTAATATTTATCGTAACGAAGCTTAAAGTTTTGCTTTTTTTCTACCAACCTTTTCGAAAACTCATCTAACTTAACATAGCGCTCTGTAACCGTATCTGATGCTATTTTCCATCGATCAATATCATCATCACTCCACCTATTTATATTCATTCCCTTATCTTTTAGCGTTTCAAGCGCGTCAATATCTTTTACTTTCGATTTTAATGTTGTAGTTAAAATATAAGATTTTATCGCAGTTTCAAGGATGGCTTTTAGATCAGGAGATAATTGTTCATATGCCTGTTGATTAATTAGAAAGTCAGATAAAACAGAGGGTTGCCAAATTGCAGGAACGATAGCTTCTGAAACAAGATCTTGTAACCCCAACTCTAAAAGACCTGAAGCGGTAGTCCATTCTACGGCATCAATATTGCCATTTTTAAGTGAAGGATGAATCTCTTCAGGCACCAAAGGAATAGAAAAACTATTCGAGGCCTCCGTCAAAACCTCACTCGGAAGCCCAGGTCCAATACGAATTTTTTTATCTTTCAAATCATCCAGACCGGTAATGGGATATTTCGATACTAGCCCAAACTCCATCCCTGCCCACCAAGCAGGTCGCCAAATAACCCCTTTTGGCAAAGAGAGTTCATTGGCTAAATTTGTTCCTTCACCAGTTATGAAAAACATCATTGAAGCATCTAGGTTCATAAAATCAAATGGCCCAGCATTCATTACAGACCAAGAAGGATGCTGCCCTGACCACCAATTTGGCCAACCATTACCCATTTGTACAGTATTATCACTTACCGCATTAAATATATCTGGGCCATGGGCTAGCGTGCCGGCTGGAGAGGGTTCAATGACTAATCGTCCTCCACTCATTACCTCAATTGTCTGTGCAAATTTTTCTAACTCTTTAAAGCTGACACTTGATGCAGGAGCTTGAGACTGAAGTTTCCAGTGATGTGTTTTCATACTTTCTTCATTTGAACAGGCTTGCAAAAAAGGTATCAAAACAAAGAATAGTAATAATCGAACAAATAGTTGCCATCGATTCATCGTGTAGCTCACGTATATTAAGTCATAGTATAAACACGACATAATACTACAGGCTAACCTTACTATTCTATTCGACTGCTTAGTAATTATATAAGGTCATTAGGCCCCGCACAGTCTCAAATCATTCACGCTAGGCTATCTAACACATATAAAAAAAGCGGCTTTTCAGCCGCTTTTTTTATTCTCTATATTTTATCTCTATAACTAAAACGAGTAGCTAGCGCCTACATGCAAGCCACGCTCTTCACCGACGAAGTAACGATCACCTGCAAACCCACTGTAGTCAGCACGCTCAGCATATTCAGTATTAAGTAAGTTTGAAACCCGCCCATAAACAGCTAGTTGCGGACTCACTTGATGAGTAGCTCTTAGATTTAAAAGGTCATGGCCATCATAGGTATGAGCATTGCCTTCATCACTGTAATAGCGACCGATGTGAACCCACTCTAATTCTGCACGACTTTGTGACATAAAGTTCCAGCCCAAACGGATATTGCCAATGTGGCGAGGAGCGGTATCCATATCATTTCCATCGACAATACTTGCATCATTATTATCGAATTCATATTGATGACGAGCAAAAGTAAAGCTACCACCTAAATCAAATTGTTCACTGAGAGGTATAAAAGTACTTAACTCGACACCATAATGTTTTGTTTTTCCATCAGGCACATTATTGTCAAAGCGAGTACGGAAGAAGTAATCTTTTTTCTTCATATAAAAAGATGTGACTTCATACTGAATGCCCGCCCCTACTTTTCTAACACCAATTTCTAAACTATCGACAGTTTCAGAGTCAGCCTGAAGAACATTATTTGATTCTTTACGTTGACGATATAAATCTGTTGTTTGTGGCGCACGATTACCACGAGCTAAATTAATAAACGCACTGGTGTCTTCCGTTAGAGCCTGAACTAAACCTAATTTAGGGCTAAAGTCATTAAACGTATCATCTCTATCAGCAGGTCGATAAATTCTAGTACCCGTTAAACCATCGGCTGTTTTATTGTCATATTCATAACGAGTATGCTCTAAACGTGCGCCTGCAGTAACTCGTGTACTTTCTGCTAACTGCCATTCAGTGTGAATATAAGGTGCGATAACGGTTGCATCAACATCGTAATCATAGTGAACACCAGGTACGTATTTACCAAATGTATATGTCATTGGATCGGTTTGAACTTCAGACAAAGAACCTTTTGTATATTCAAAATCGGTCCCGATAATGACTTTGTGGCCACCTTCTAACTCTTTAGCAAAAGCGGCAAGCAAACCTACACTGTCATGCTCATTATCTTCTACTGGCGTACCTGGAAGAAAATGCATTAAGAAGTTCATTTCAGTATGACGAGCATACGGTGTCAAACTGAAAGAAGATGAATCACTCAATTCATGGTCCCAACGCACTGATAATCGTGCTGATTTAGCATCACGGTATGCTTCAGGGTTATCATTAATTTTTGACTCAGCAGTATTTTTATAAGCCTCAAAGCCTTCTTTATAGCCAGCTGTTTCTTGATTTAAGTTCGCTGCAGTAAAAACAGTTTTAAAGGTATCTCTTTCACCATAATAATCATGACGGAACATCATTTTTTGCTGATCAAAACCAGAATCACTGATCCAACCACCATCTGTTGTGCCATTTAAGCTGAAACGATAGGCCTGATTACCAATCGTGTCACTGACGGTGCCTTTAAATTTATATAAATCATGTGGGCCAACAGAAACATCAATCGAACGCTCTAAATCTAATGATGGTGCTCTGCTAAGCACATTAACTAAACCGTGAACTGCATTTGAGCCGTATAAAGCACTACCTGGGCCACGAACAACCTCCATGCCGCCAGCTTGCTCAGTATTAGCTTCAAACAGGCCGTTTACATTTGCAAAGCCTGCTGCTCGCATTGGCACGCCATCTTCAAGGTATAAAAATGAACCTGCTCCTGCACCACCTGTCAGAACAGGTGAACGGATAGAAGTTAAGTGTTCTTGCCCGTTACCACGTTGAACCATTACCCCCGGAAGGCGGTTAATGACCTCTGTAATATGATCGGCACGTACTAAATCAATTTCTTGTTCAGAAATTTTGCCTGTATTACCGGCCAAATCTAGCAATGACGACTCTGAACGTGTGCCCGTTACGACCATTTCATCTAAAGTTACGTCATTAGCAAAAGTGACTGTTGATGTGCTTGCAAGAGCAGCTAAAAGAACCGTTCTTTTTAAATAGAACATATAAACCTCTGTGTCAGTATATTTCAAATGTTATTTATTCTATTTTCTCACACTCAATAGATAGTAGTGCTAAGGAAAATACTCTTTTCCTCTTGAAATTAGTACTTTTGCCCCCAATTTATGATCCAAATCAATTTTTAAACAGAATAAACAATGGAATACAAAGATTATTACGAAATTCTTGGTGTGTCGCGAGATGTATCACCCGAGGACTTGAAAAAAGCTTATCGTAAAATGGCGCGTAAATATCACCCAGATGTTAGTAAAGAAGCTAACGCTGAAGCTAAGTTTAAAGAAGTAGGTGAAGCTTACGAGGCATTAAAAGATCCACAAAAACGGGCTCAATACGATCAGTTTGGCTCTAATTATCAAAATGGTCAGTCTTTCACGCCTCCTCCAGGTTGGGGTGGTAGTGGCATGGGCGGCGGTCAGGGTAATTTCAGTAATTTCTTTGAAAACATGTTCGGTGGTGCCGGCATGGGCGGAGGTGGTAGAGAAAACTTTTATGCTGACGGTGAGGATGTTAACGCCAAAATAACAGTCTCGCTTGAAGATGCCTTTAACGGTGCAAAGAAAACTATTCGCCGTCCATCAGGCTCTTCTGAAAGCGGCACCTTGAACGTAAAAGTCCCTGCGGGTATCACATCAGGCAAGAAAATTCGCCTATCAGGTCAAGGCAAAGCTGGTATGGGAGGTAGTAAACCAGGGGATCTATACTTAGAGATTGCAATCGCACCACACACTCATTACCGACTTGAAGATAAAAATATCTTCCTAGATCTGCCTATTTCACCATGGGAAGCAGCGCTAGGTGGAAAAGTAACCGTACCGACATTAGCAGGAAAGATTAACCTAACTATCCCAGCAGGAGCTAAAAGCGGTCAGAAAATGCGATTGAAAGGTCGAGGCTTACCTTCTAAAGAACCAGGGGATCAATTTGTTGTATTACAGATCATGACTCCACCGGCTGATAGCGATAAAGCAACTCAACTGTATCAACAAATGGCTGAAGAATTAGCGTTTAACCCTCGCGAAACACTGGAACAAGCACTGTAAAAAGATTAAGGAGCTGACATGACGAAGTTTAAATCATCATTAGTTTGGCTAGCGGGACTAAGCTTAGTCATTCAGATTGCTGTAGCAGCCTTGCCTTTCAGCTGGTTTGGTAATGACGGTCAAATGCCGTCATTAGCTCCAATGCTGGAGCAATCAAAGCCTGCCGTAGTTAATATTGCAACGCGAAGCCAAGTCAGGGTTCAAGATAATCCCTTATTGAACGACCCTTTTTTCCGTCATTTCTTTAACCTACCAGAACAACAACCTCGGCAAAGAGCATCGCAAAGTCTCGGTTCAGGCGTAATCTTTGATGCAAAAAAAGGCTTAGTACTCACCAACAACCATGTTATTCAAAAAGCGGATGAAATTACCGTTTCACTCACTGATGGGCGTAGTTTTCAGGCTGAATTCGTCGGTAGTGATCCAGCAACTGATGTCGCACTTATAAAAATACCTGCCGAGCAATTAACTGCTTTGCCATTAGCTGATTCAGACAATTTACGTGTCGGTGACTTCGTAGTCGCAATTGGAAATCCATTTGGCTTAGGACAAACTGTCACATCAGGCATTGTTAGTGCCTTAGGTCGCAGTGGGCTAGGAATCGAAGGTTATGAAAATTTCATCCAAACCGATGCTTCCATCAACCCAGGTAATTCTGGAGGTGCCTTAGTGAACCTACGAGGTGAATTAGTCGGTATTAATACGGCAATATTCTCGCCTGGTCAGCAAGCAGGCAACATTGGTATTGGCTTTGCGATTCCAAGTAATATGGTCAAACAAATTACCGATCAACTAATTGAGTACGGTGAAGTACGACGTGCTCATCTTGGCGTTCAAATGCAAGATATCACGCAAGAACTTGCTCAAGCATTTGATATTCAATCAGAACAAGGCGCCGTTGTTACACGTATTTCTGCCGGTTCTGCAGCCGAAGAAGCGGGTTTAAAAATTGGCGATATTATTACTGCCGTTGATGGTAATAAACTCATCAATGCGGATAACTTACGCAACACCATTGGCCTGTTGATGGTTGGACAAACAATAAAAATTAACATTATCCGTGATGGTAAACAGAAAACATTAAAAGCCACGGTAAAAGAATCAGAAGAGCATACTCAAACAGGTCAAGTTCACCCTAAATTAGCAGGTGCTACCTTTGGCGATATTGAGCCAGGAACACCGCATTATGGCAGGATTAATGGCGTAATGATCTACTCTGTTAAACGTGGCAGCCCCGCTGCTAATGCTGGTTTGCGTGCTAACGATATTATTACTTCGGTGAACAAACAAGCAGTATCAAGTTTAGACGAGTTTAAGCCCTTCGCTTACAGTGATGGTGAATCATTACTCCTCAACATTACTCGTAATGGACAGGCGATGTTTTTGATATTACGTTAATCAAAAGATAGGTAAGAGAAAGCCCACTCTGCATAATGCTAGAGTGGGCTTTCTTTTTTTATAATTTAACAAAGTCGGCTATTTTATCGGCAAATAAATATCGGTAATCAAGGCATGCTCATCCACTTCTGGGAATAGATTGATATAGTGGAAAAAAAGCGGTGCATCGCGTAATTCCTCACCGCTTTCAGGAAGCCATTGACCATAAAGATGACAAATCGGTTTTTCAATATCATCTCGAGAGCCAAGGTGACGAATTTTGACGCACCGCCCGCCCGAAATCGTCTTATTACTCACTCCCCACACATTCTCGGGCACTTCTTCACTGACCGAGCCACACAGGTCAAAGCAGAACTCTTCAGGTGCTACCGTGTTAGGATTATTATAAACAATGCCAAAACTGTCACTCGTTCCGACCGGTGACAAGCCACTTTGCTTACGCCATTCAATAAATTTTGCCACCGATTCATTAATTAAATCAGGCGAGCCTTTATGTTCCAGTACCGCTACTTTTGTCTCTGGAAACACAACAACATCTACATTCATTTCAATATTCCTTTCAATTCTTGTTAACTTAAATAGTTCATTCCAAATCGCCCAGTCGGGCTTTTGTTTGAATTGGGAAGGAGTCTGATAACAGATCTGCTTAAAAGCCCGAGAAAAGGATTCTGGATTCTCAAAACCGGCATCGAATGCAATATCAATAACGCGACGTTTAGGTTCAAATATCAACTGATACGCAGCCCGCTTTAATCGTGCTAGCAAGATGTATCTCGTCACATTAACACCAACAAAATTAGCAAACTGGCGATGAAAATGGTATCTGGAAAAATGAGCGACTTGACTTAAATGGTCCACAGATAAATCATCATCAAGGTGTGTCTGAATATACTCACACACCTTTGCCATTCGGCATCCATAACCACTTATCATTTCGTCACTCATTAAAGCTCCTCCTCAATTCAGAGCATAGTATGTCGTTTTGAAAGTAGAGAATCCTGACTCAGATTGCTGTTTATCTTTATTTTGTAAAATTATATTTGTCTTAAAATTTTCGCTGCCGCTAAGGCGTCCATTTCTTTTGCGTTGCCAAAAGAAACCGAACCAAAGAAAAGGCAACCCTTATCGACTTACTTCCAAAAAAACAAGCTATTTGATGGGCTGAGGGTCAACCTCTAAGAATCATTAATGTTGATAAAGTCCCCGTAGATGCACTCGATACGAAGCCGAGCATCGCAAGAACTAAATGAGCAAATACTGCGGTGTTCGAGCGTAGCGACAAATTTGTCAGGAACAAATTTAGACGCCAGAGGCGCCCGAAGGCTGAGAGGCTCGGATGCCTCGAATCAGTTTCGCAGTATTTCATTTAGTTCTGAGAAGCACAGGGAACCCGCTAGGGCAAGTATGCGCG
>CALCCU010000033.1 GCA_937900515.1 uncultured Gammaproteobacteria bacterium
GAAAATCATACATTCTTTCTGAACGTAGAGTTACTTTACAACCTACTGGCCATCCTTCACGTAGCTTAAAGCCTGCAATAGACTTTTTAGCTTTAGTAACGACAACTTTCTGACCTGAAATCTTTTCCATGTCAGCCACTGCGTTTTCTAATACTTTCTTATCAGTAAGAGCCTCACCAACACCCATATTAAGAGTGATCTTGGTAATTCTTGGAACTTCCATTACTGACTTATAGCCGAACTGTTCTGTCAACTGCTCGACTACAGTATCACGATAAAATTCTTTTAATCTGCTCACTGTATATACCTAATTCTATAACTTAAGCGCCAACGACTTCGCCGTTAGACTTGAAGAAACGGACCTTACGGCCATCTTCTAACACTTTGAATCCAACTTTGTCAGCCTTGCCAGTAGCAGGGTTAACTAACGCTAGATTCGAACCATCAATTGGCATTTCTTTTTCAACGATGCCACCGGCTGTACCTGCTTGAGGGTTAGGTTTAGTGTGTTTTTTAACAAGGTTAATACCCTGAACAACAAACTTACCATCATTTCCTCTAACAGTAACTTCACCTGTTTTGCCACGATCTTTACCAGCCACGACAATAACTTGATCACCTTTTACTAATCTTTCCATCTCGAATACCTACTTATAATACTTCAGGCGCTAACGAAATGATCTTCATGAATTTTTCTCCACGAAGCTCACGCGTAACAGGGCCAAAAATACGTGTACCAATCGGTTGTTGTGATGCGTTTAACAACACAGCTGCATTAGTATCAAAGCGAATAACAGAACCATCTGGACGACGGACACCTTTACGTGTACGTACGATAACTGCGTTATGAACTTCACCTTTTTTTACTTTACCGCGAGGTGCAGCTTCTTTGATAGTTACTTTAATTACATCACCGATACCTGCGTAACGACGATGAGAACCACCCAATACTTTAATACATTCAACGCGCTTTGCACCACTATTGTCGGCGGCTTCAAGACTGCTTTGCATTTGAATCATAGTCTAAACTCCAATCTTAGAAGCAGTGCTATTTAGCACGCTCAATAACTTCAACCAAATTCCAAGACTTAGTCTTAGACAGTGGTCGACTAGAAGTGATACTCACCAAATCACCAATATTGCACTCATTATTTTCATCATGAGCATGCAATTTTGTAGACTTTTTGACATATTTTTTGTATATCGGATGGGCTACTTTACGTTCAACCATAACTGTGATTGTTTTATCCATCTTGTCGCTAACAACAAGACCAGTTAATGAACGTGTTGTGCTTTCTTGTTCACTCATCTTTACGCCCTATTTGTTTTCGTTAACTACAGTTTTAATACGGGCAATATCACGACTTACACGACGCATTTCGCTGGTACGTTGTAATTGGCCTGTCGCATTCTGCATGCGTAAATTAAACTGTTCTTTATGAAGAGCTTCTAACTCTTTACTTATTTCTTCAGCAGACTTCGCTCTAATTTCACTTGCTTTCATTACAGTATCGCTCGAGTTACAAATGTTGTCTTAATAGGAAGTTTAGCTGCTGCAAGACGGAACGCTTCACGCGCAATCTCTTCGCTCACACCTTCCATCTCATAGAGCATGCGACCAGGCTGTA
>CALCCU010000034.1 GCA_937900515.1 uncultured Gammaproteobacteria bacterium
CCAAGTAAAGCAATCGGTTGAGCTTGTTGGATTAGAAGAAACAGCAAAAATGCTTAATACAGAACCTGAGATAGTCGTTCAAATTCTTCTCAAAAGATTTCGCAATGACGGTCCATATATCACCAAAGCAGCAGTTAGAAAAACTCGCTCAACAGTGAAGAAGATGGAACAAGTTAATATGCTTTCTCGTGAAATAGCTAAACTGGCGGGTACTACAGCCCGTCGCGCTACAACCACACGACGTGCAAGTACTGCAGCAAGTCGTAAAACAACAGTCATACAATAGGAGTATAACAATGCCATTAGTTAAAAAGAAGTTAAGTATTGCTGCTGGTGCTACATCAGACCAGGTATTACAAGGTACAACTTACGAATACGTCGACCCCGGAACAAGAATTGTTGTTAGTGCAGCTGTCGATACCGCAGGTACAGCCGCTGCTGATACGCTTATGGACTTCACCGTTAATAATGCGGAATTTGCTAAAAATGCTAGCGTCAGCACCTTGGTTACAGGTGAAGCATTTGGTTGGAATAATACTGGGTATGTAATGAACGATATGGTGACGACTGGCCAAGTTCGCAACCGTCCTGTAATAACCTTCACCAATAACACTGCCGCAACAAGAACAGTAGACGTTGCTGTCTTCATAGGTGGTTAAAATTGGCACAGATAACCAGTGTAACAAGTGAAGCCCTCCAAGCGGCTATAAGGTCTTTATTACCTTCCCAGCAAGGGTTTGGGGAAGACTTACAAGCTAGTAATGTCATCGTTCCGGTAATCGATCTTACTGCCACCGCTGAAGGTAGTGCATTACCTACCTATTTGCAATCGGCTTTGGGTTTGAGTGACATTACAGCGTTTGCAGTGTCCAACGCTACTACTACACTGGTAAACACAACAGGTTTTTATAATGTTTATGGAACTTATTACTATGCCAACAGTGGCTCTGGTACATTTGACATAAATTTTAGCCTTACTGACGGCACAACAACTAAAAAAATATGGATGTTTAATAGTACATTATCTGCAAATGTTACTAATGAAGCTGGATTATATAACTTTACTGTGTTTTTACGTGCTGGTGATAGTTTAACAGCAACAACTAACAAGACTTTTGCTCAATTAAATGGAAGTACACGTCCTGTTGCAGATATAAACGGTAACTTAATAAATCCAACTGGTTTTACGCCTACATAATCCCTTAATAGCAAGACAGCCAGCAAGGCTGTCGGCTATGAGTGCCTCGAAGGCACGAATAGACGGATCTATCCTTAAATATTCTAACAATTATCGAAGATACATCAAAGCTAACGCTATGTTTGTAGCTAAAACTTTGCTGTCTGACTTCGTCAATTGTAGGGATGTGAATAAAAACTTGTCAAATTATAAAAATTAATGTCATAATACGTCTATGATTAATATTTTTTATGCAAATATAGCGTTGTTGTTATGTAATGTAACCGTTTTTGTGATGTGTCTTATTGCGCGCGCGCACGTTGTGTCAGCAAGTAAAGCCCTTAATGATCTTGATTGGGAACAAACGGCTAGCCTAACCGGTGACATGGCAACTGTTAAGAAATCGATACAAAAGCTTAATAATAGGTTGAACGGTATGGAAGCGAAAGATCCGTACACGGTTTTAGAGAGTTTACGCGCTCAAGCAAATGTTCAACCCATAAGACAACAAACGCAAGTTAAGCAAACAGGCGGTTAATAAGGAAGGTTAAACATGGCAATTTTTGGTGATGTCGGTAAAATATTGGGTTTAGGTACAGCACAAGAGACAGTTCAAGCAGTTACTGGATCTCCGATATTAGGCCGCACTGCTGGTGTTATCAGTAGAGGCGTTTCAGGATTGAGCGATAGAGCTCAACAAACACAACAAGGTCAAGCCGTTGCAGTATCTCAAGCAACACAAACATTGCCACAAGAAAGCCAACAAAGCGGAACACAAGGTGGAATGATGTATCAAGGCGGTTTTCAGCCAGCAAGTTTTGGCAACATTCCGCAACCGCCTTCAACACAACAATCAGGTTTTATGTCTGCTAATTTGCCCGCGCTTTTCATGGGCGGCGGCGCAATTCTATCAGGCGCGGCGGCTGTAATAGATTTGTTTTTTACTGATCCGATCACTGGTGAAACAAAAAGAAAAAAGATAACTCGCAAATTTAAAAGTCAAGTAAAGCAATCTGTTGAGCTTGTTGGCTTAGAAGAAACAGCAAATATGCTAAACACGTCTGCCGACGTGGTTGTTCAAATCCTCCTAAAACGTTTCCGCAATGACGGTCCTTACATAACTAAGGCCGCAGTTAGAAAAACCCGTGCAACAGTGAGAAAGATGGAACAAGTAAACATGCTTTCGAAGGATATTGCAAAACTGGCGGGTGGTACTACTACACGTAGACGTGCCAGCACTGCATCGCGTGCATCAACATCACGAAAAACAACAGTTATACAATAAGGAGTTAATAACATGCCATTAGTTAAAAAGAAGCTTTCTGTAGCGTCTGGTGCAACATCTGACCAAGTTTTACAGGGTACTACTTACGAATACGTCGACCCCGGCACAAGAATTGTTGTTTCTGCAGCTGTCGATACCGCAGGTACAGCCGCCGCTGATACGACTATGGATTTCACTGTCAATAATGCAGAATTTGCCAAAAATGCAAGCGTCAGCACACTGGTTACGGGTGAAGCATTTGGCTGGAACAACACGGGATATGTAATGAACGATATGGTCACTACTGGGCAAGTCCGTAACCGTCCAGTTATAACTTTTACCAACAATACAGCCGCAACACGTACAATTGACGTTGCCGTCTTTATCGGTGGTTAATTGTGGCACAAATAACGAATGTAACATCTGAAAGCCTCCAAGCTAAAATACGTCAATTATTACCGTCACAACAGGGTTTTGGCGAGGATTTACAAGCCCAAAACGTAATTGTGCCTATAATTGACCTAACAGAGACCGCCGAAGGCAGTTCTGTTCGTGCTGATTTGCAAACAGCCATTGCTTTTGGGAGCAATACGTTTTTTGAATCTATCAACGTGTCAAATGATATCGTAACGACTACAGGTTTTTATAGAGTTTTTGGCACAACTTCTGTTTTCACCACTAGTTCATTAGTTAGAAGTACTAGATTTGTTATTGCTAATGGCGGTGTAGCAAAAATTATATGGCAATTTAAATTAGATGCCGCTACTGGTAGTTTTTTTAACACAGAATCGTTTGATTTTGTTGTTTTTCTTAGAGCTGGTGATGTTTTAAGGGCTATTAGTAGTTCTACAGACAGTTATATTGGTGGATCTACACGGCAAATTGCAGATGTGAATGGTGTTTTAGTTAATCCTAGCGGTTTCACACCACAATAACTACTTTATAGCCAACGAGCGTTAGCGAGT
>CALCCU010000035.1 GCA_937900515.1 uncultured Gammaproteobacteria bacterium
GCGCCGGCGTGGTCTCCAAGATCATCGAGTAAACAGCCATTTAATTAGGCCAGTAGCTCAATTGGCAGAGCGACGGTCTCCAAAACCGTAGGTTGGGGGTTCGATTCCCTCCTGGCCTGCCATTCTTGTTTTCATAAAGTATATAAGAGAACGAACATAATATAATGGCAGATAATATCAAATTAGTAATCGCAGTCGTCCTTATGGCCTCTGCGATTACTTTGTTTTATACGTACGCAGAGTATTCTAACCTGCTACGAGTGCTTGGTTTGCTTGCTGCAACCGGGCTTTCTTTGTTTATTGCTTCAAAATCAGCGATCGGTGGAGCCGCGCTGAGTTATGTTCGCGACACTCAAGTAGAAGTACGTAAGGTTGTTTGGCCTACAAGACAAGATACAGTAAGAACTACTTTACTCGTTATCGTTATGGTTATGGTTGCAGCAGTTATGTTGTGGGCCGTAGATTCATTGTTGGGCTGGGCCGTACGCGCTCTAACAGTATAAAAGGTTGAATGATGAGTAAACACTGGTATGTAATTCAAGCTTTTTCAAACTATGAAGCGCAAGTAAAACGTTCTTTAGAAGAACGTATCGAACGTTTTGGTCTACAAGACAAGTTCGGCGAAATATTAGTGCCTACTGAAGAAGTAGTTGAAATGCGCGAAGGTCAGAAACGCCGTAGTGAACGTAAATTCTTCCCTGGCTATGTTTTAGTTAACATGGAAATGGATGATGAAACGTGGCATGTGGTTAATGACCTACCTCGAGTACTTCGTTTTATTGGTGGATCGGGTGACCGTCCTGCACCAATTACTGAAGCTGAGGCAGACAAAATTCTACAGCGTGTTCAAGAAGGTGCAGATAGTCCGCGTCCAAAAGTCTTGTTCGAGCCAGGTGAAGTTGTCCGTGTTATTGATGGACCATTTAATGACTTTACTGGTGTCGTTGAAGAAGTTAATTACGAAAAAAGCACAATGCGTGTTGAGGTAGTTATTTTCGGACGTTCTACGCCAGTTGAGCTTGAATTTAGCCAAGTACAAAAAGGCTAAAATAAATTTATCCAGCATCTGCTGGTTGTTGTTGGGGAGCTGTAAAGCGTTAATACCCGTTTAGGAGTAAATCATGGCTAAAAAAATTGATGCCTATATCAAGCTGCAAGTAGCAGCTGGTGCGGCAAACCCAAGTCCTCCTGTTGGTCCTGCATTGGGTCAGCATGGTGTGAATATCATGGAATTCTGTAAAGCATTTAATGCTAAAACACAAAGCATGGAATCAGGTCTTCCTGTACCTGTTGTGATTACAGTATTTAGTGATAAAAGCTTCACATTCATCACTAAAACACCTCCTGCTCCAGTTTTGCTTTTAAAAGCAGCTGGTCTTAAAAGTGGTAGTGGTCGTCCTAACACTGAAAAAGTCGGTACTGTAACGCGTGCGCAATTAGAAGAAATTGCTACAGTTAAAATGCCTGACCTTACAGCGTCTGATATGGAAGCTGCAGTAAGAACGATTGCCGGTACTGCTCGCAGTATGGGTTTGAACACAGAGGGTGTTGAATAATGGCTATGGGTAAAAGAAGTCTTGCTATTCGTGAGAAATTAGAAGCTGGTGTGGCTCATCAAATTGATGATGCACTTACATTCGTTAAAGAGAATGCTTCTGCTAAATTTGTAGAATCAATCGACGTAGCTATCAACCTAGGTGTTGATCCTCGTAAATCTGATCAAGTTGTACGTAGCTCAACAGTACTTCCAAACGGTACTGGTAAAACAGTACGTGTTGCTGTTTTTGCACAAGGTGCAAATGCAGAAGCTGCAACAGCAGCCGGTGCAGATATTGTTGGTTTCGATGACTTAGCTGAATCAATTAAAGCTGGCAACATGGATTTCGATGTTGTTATCGCTTCGCCAGATGCAATGCGTATCGTTGGTACATTAGGTCAAGTTTTAGGTCCTCGTGGTTTAATGCCTAACCCTAAAGTAGGTACTGTTACGCCTAATGTTGCTGATGCTGTTAAAAATGCTAAGGCGGGTCAAGTACGTTACCGTACTGATAAAACAGGTATTATCCACTGCACAATCGGTAATGCTAGCTTTGAAGTTGCTGCTTTACGTCAGAACTTAGAAGCATTACTAGAAGATTTAAATAAATTGAAGCCAAGTTCTGCAAAAGGTACTTACTTCAAACGTATCAGTGTTTCTAGCACAATGGGTGCTGGTCTTACTGTAGATAAATCATTCGTAGCTTAATACACTGATTTATTAAAAAATTTGGACCGCTCGATGCAGTTTATCTGTATCGAGTCGTCTAAGACCGTAGGTATGTGAGTTTAATCAATTGCATTCGTGCTTTTGGCCTACGCAGACGGGTTCAGCTACAGAATATCTGACGTTGAATACCGTATAGGTGGAAGAGGGAATACTCTCTTCTTTTAGCAACAATCACTATGCAAATTATAGTGATCCTAAGGAGGAAACTTAGGTGGCAATGAATCTTGAAGGTAAGAAAGCCGTAGTTGCTGAAGTCGCTGAAATAGCTTCTAGTGCATATTCTGCTGTTGCAGCTGAATATCACGGGTTGTCTGTTACAGACATGACTGCGCTACGTGTAGCAGCACGAAATGAAAATGTTTATTTACGTGTTGTACGAAATACACTAGCAAAACGTGCCGTTGAAGGAACTGATTTCGCTTGCATGCAAGACGGAATGACAGGTCCTTTAGTATTTGGTTTTTCGCAAGAAGATCCAGGTGCTGTAGCACGCGTTATGGGAACGTTCGCTAAAGAAAACAAACAACTTGAAATCAAAATGGTTTCTCTAGGTGGCAAGTTATTACCTGCTACTGATATTGAGAAGCTAGCTAAAATGCCTACTAAGGACCAAGCGATTGGTATTCTTATGGGTACTATGAAAGCACCGATTGAGAAATTTGTTCGTACTTTGGTTGCTCCGACTAGCAAAATGGTTCGTACTGTCGCGGCTATCCGCGATGCTAAAGAAGCGGCTTAATCTCGTTAACGAGTTAAGACGTGTTAATAATTCTGTAAGCTTGAAAAATAGGAAAATAAAATGGCTGTATCTAAAGACGATATCTTAGAAGCAATTTCTAACATGACTGTTGTTGAAGTTGTTGACTTAATCGAAGCAATGGAAGAAAAATTCGGCGTAACTGCTGCTGCTCCTGTAGCTGTAGCTGCTGCTGGCGGCGCAGATGCTGGTGCTTCTGCTGCTGAACAAACTGAGTTTGACGTTGTAATGACTAGCTTCGGTGATAACAAAGTATCTGTAATCAAAGCAGTACGTGGAATCACTGGTCTTGGCTTGAAAGAAGCTAAAGCAATGGTTGAAAGCGTTCCTGCTACTGTTAAAGAAGGCGTTGAAAAAGCTGAAGCTGAAGATGTTGTTAAACAACTTTCTGAAGCTGGTGCAGCTGCTGAACTTAAGTAAGCTCACGCTTCATCGTAGCAGTTTAACTGTTGCGATATAGAATTTGGCTGGTGGTTTTAACCACCGGCCTTTTTCCGTTACTGGTCAACTATGAATATTTAAGTTGACCACCAATACAATATTACAATTTCTTTAGTTAATAATTTTATCAACTAAAGATGTTCTCTGAGGTGTAATAAATGGCTTATACGTTTACCGAGAAAAAACGGATTCGTAAAGATTTTGGCAAACGCCCAAGTGTCTTGAATGTTCCTAATCTACTAGCAACACAAGTAGACTCTTACCAAGAGTTTCTACAAAATACAGGTGCTGCTGACGATCGTATTGCAAAAGGTTTGCATGCTGCATTTAGTTCTGTCTTACCGATTAAAAGTCACACAGGCAAAGCTGAATTACAATATGTTAGCTACCGATTAGGTACTCCATCTTTTGATGTGAAAGAATGTCAGTTACGTGGTGTCACGTACGCTGCACCTCTAAGAGTTAAAATGCGTCTCGTCATTTACGATAAAGACGCACCTGCAAAATCTAAAGTTGTTAAAGATATTAAAGAGCAGGAAGTTTATATGGGCGAAGTCCCATTGATGACTGAGAAAGGTAACTTTGTTATCAACGGTACAGAACGCGTTATCGTATCTCAACTTCATCGTTCACCAGGTGTATTCTTCGATAGTGATAAAGGTAAATCACACTCATCTGGAAAAATCTTATTTAATGCTCGTGTAATTCCTTACCGTGGTTCATGGTTAGACTTCGAGTTTGATCACAAAGACGGTGTCTTTGTTCGTATCGATCGTCGTCGTAAATTACCTGCAACAGTACTATTACACGCACTTGAATATACTAATGAAGAAATTTTAGACATTTTCTTCGACCATGATGCATTCACCAAAAAAGGCGATAACTACGAGTTAGCCTTAGTACCTCAGCGTCTACGTGGCCAAACTGTTCCATGTGACATCGTTACTGCCGAAGGTAAAGTGATTGTTGAAGCTGATAACCAAATTACAGGTCGTCATATTCGTCAAATGGAAAAAGCAGGAATGACTAGCTTAGAAGTACCTGCTAGTTACCTAATTGGTCGTGTTATATCTAAAGATATGATCGATACAGATAGTGGTGAGTTACTGCTTTCTGCTAATGACGAAATTACAGAAGAAACACTAGAATTATTCGAACGTTTTGATATTGAAACGATT
>CALCCU010000036.1 GCA_937900515.1 uncultured Gammaproteobacteria bacterium
TCTATTTGGTCAGAAACACAGACGAATAAAGGCATTAGTGCTAAGTTCATGCAGCAGCTTTCTAAACGCCTTCCAGAGGTTTATAAAATTCATCCTGAATTTAAGCAATATGATATTTCATTATGTGACTACTCACTTCCTGCTTTTGAACAATTAATCGAGCAAGCAGAAGCAATTGAAAAACAGTGGAAGCCTAATTTCTCCGTTTATATCCATCGAGATTTTAATGTCGATAATATTATTTACGACCCTATTGAGAAACGGGTTAATTTTATCGACTTACATCGTTCTAGATACCTAGATTATGTGCAAGATATTTCCATTTTTATGGTGTCGAATTACCGCCTGCAAGTACTGGATAGCGCAACACGTCAACGAATTATGGCTGTAGCACTTACTATGTATTCGGTAGCTAAACAATATGCTGATAAGCAAAATGATGTTAGCTTTGAGCTGCGATTAGCTCTAGGTTTGGCAAGGGCTTTTGCAACATCAACTCGTTTTATCTTAGATAAAAATTTAGCAAGAATGATGTTTATGCTGGCACGTTATTTAATTGAATTGGTATTGGCCGTTGAGCCAAAAGACGTTAGCAGTTTTAGAATTCCTCTTAAGGAGATTTTTGTTGAGTAAACTTCAAATAGGTGTTGTTGGGATCCCTGGTAAATGGTCTACTGAGACTTTAGCAGATGAGGTCGCAGCAAGAACAGGGTTCCGTTTAGTTATTGATATGGCTAAAGTGACTCATGATTTAAGCAATAATAGACTGACATTTGAAGGACATGATCTTTGTGAACTAGATGCAATTATCGTCAAGAAAATTTCATCTCAATACAGCCCTAATACATTGGACCGATTAGAATTATTACGTGTTGCAGAATCACACGGTGTTCGAGTTTTCAGTGGTGCTGAAACAATGCTACGTTTAGTCGATAGGCTCAGCTGTACCGTGACTATGCGTAATGCTGGTATCCCCATGCCCGACACGATTATGACTGAGGATATTAATACTGCCGTTAAGGCTGTTCATAATTATGGCGAAGCTGTATTCAAACCCTTGTTTTCAACAAAAGCACGCGGCATGTGTGTGTTTAGTGCTAAACAATCGGAAAAGAAACTACGCAAAGAAATAGAAGACTTTCATGCTGAAAACCCAATGATGTATATCCAAAAGAAATTAGACTTATCAGGACAAGATCTAGGCTTAGTTTTTTTGGGCGGCGAATATTTAGGGACGTATGCACGAATTTCAGGTGACAGTGAAACATGGAATACCACGATAAATAGTGGTGGACGATATGCTGCCTACACTCCGTCAGATGAAATTATTGAGATTGCTGATAAAGCTCAAAGTTTATTTGGCCTAGATTTTACAACTGTAGATGTGGCCGAATCAGAACAAGGCCCGATCGTATTTGAAGTATCTGCTTTTGGTGGATTTAGAGGGGCTCAAGAGGGGGCCGGTTTAGATGCGGCAAAGCTTTATGTCAATTATGTACTCGATAAAATAGCGGGGTAATTATGACGGAACTAGAACAGTTAACTGGACTACTCCTTGATGGAGTTGAATTAGAGACTCATCCGCTGGACTTAGATTTTGGCCGTTGCAGTATACGAGTCATGGCGAATTCACCTCAGTTGTTGAAACGGTTGAGTGAGTATTTTTCACATATTGTGATGGAAGATGCTGCTGCTGAACGAGATATTGAAATTATAGCGGTTGAAAAAGAGAGTATTGACTTACCTGTTACCTTTAAAGACTGGCAGCGTGAGCCAGGAAAAGTTGGTCGCAAAGATAGTGTCTATGATGTTGATGGCGCGCGGTTTATTCGTAAAGTACGTACTGGAATGGTGTTTTTGCAGAGTCAACATCGTCGTTTAGCTGTTGGGCCGTGTTTAAAAAAATGATAACCAGATTATTAATTTTATTA
>CALCCU010000037.1 GCA_937900515.1 uncultured Gammaproteobacteria bacterium
AATCTCCTAAGCCTATTATCTTATTTATTGATGAAGCGCATACGCTGATTGGCGCTGGCAATTCGGGTGGCCAGGGAGACGCGGCTAATATCTTAAAGCCAGCATTGGCGCGCGGTGAATTACGTACGATTGCTGCAACCACGTGGGCTGAGTATAAAAAGTATTTTGAGAAAGACGCCGCGCTCACACGCCGTTTCCAAGTGGTAAAGGTAGAAGAACCTGAGCCAGAACAAGCTATGCGCATGCTACGCACTCTGCAGCCTGCCTTTGAGAAGCACCACCAAGTGCTGATTTTAGATGAAGCGATTCGTGACTCTGTTTTACTGTCAAAGCGCTACATCTCAGGCCGTCAGCTACCGGATGTATGTGTCTCTGTGCTTGATACCGCATGTTCTAGGGTTAATTTAGAGTTACGTAACACGCCCGCTGCATTAGATGATTTGCAAGCCTTAGAAGATCAGTATCAGAAGCAATTAAGCAGCGCTGAGCGCGAGGTCGCATTATACGGTGGTGACAGTCAAGAAATCGAAACACTCACTGAAAAGTTAGTGCTTTTGAGTAATGAACGCGCCGATATAGAAAGCCGTTGGGAGCAAGAAAAACAAGCTGTAGAGCTCGTGCTTGAGCTGCGTACAGCGATTAGTCATGGCAATCAAGATGATGCTACGCGCGAACAACTAGACGAGGCGTTAGCTCGTCTGAAAGATATCCAAGGCGAAGCTCCGTTAATTCGCCCTCACGTGGATGCCCAAGTGGTTGCTGAAGTGATTTCCTCTTGGACGGGCATCCCTGCAGGACGAATGATGTCCGGAGAAGTACAAAAAGTACTTAACGTGCAAAGCGAGCTTAAAAAGCGAATTATTGGTCAAGACCATGCGCTAGATGCAGTAAGCCAAAGCGTTCGTATATCCAGTGCTAAATTAAAAGATCCTAAACAACCCATCGGCGTGTTCATGTTTTGCGGTAGCAGCGGTGTGGGTAAAACCGAGACAGCGCTGGCTTTAGCTGACTTGTTATATGGCGGTGAGCAGAATATGACCGTTATTAATATGTCTGAATTTAAAGAAGAGCATAAGGTTTCTTTATTGATGGGATCTCCTCCTGGCTATGTTGGGTATGGAGAAGGTGGGGTTTTAACAGAAGCTGTTCGCCGTAAGCCTTACAGCGTTATTTTGTTAGATGAAATGGAAAAAGCGCACCCGGGTGTTCAAGATGTGTTTTATCAGGTGTTTGACAAAGGCGCGATGAAAGATGGAGAGGGGCGAGATATTGATTTCCGTAATACCCTGATCATCATGACGACCAAGGCGGGCACCGAAACCATCTCGCGCGTATGCTCCGATCCCGATACAGCTCCGTTACCGGATCAATTAGAATCCCTTGTTAAAGATGAGCTTTTAACTTATTTCAAGCCAGCTTTCTTAGGGCGTACTCGTTTAGTGCCTTTCATGCCGTTGCATGATGAGGTGATGACAGGAATAGTGCGTTTACAATTGGCACGAGTCGGACAGCGCTTACTTGATCAATACAGTGCCGAATTTACATACAGCGATGCTGTTGTAGATACCATCGTCGCTCGTTGTAAAGAGGTCGATACAGGGGCTCGTAATGCAATCCATATTATTAATCGTAGTTTATTACCTGAAATATCAATGCGAATCTTAGAGTCCATGGGTGATAGTCACGCGTTGGCTTCGGTTCATATTGATGTGGATGACAATAGCGAATTTAGTTTTAACCTTTCTACAGATGAGCAGGATGCAGCACATGAAAAATAGTCGTACGTTTGTGATGGCGTTAGTAGTTTCTAGCACATTGGCTAGTGGTGCTTATGCGGCCGAAAAAAGCGCGGGCAGTCAGAATTTTCGATTTGCTTTACCTGACGATTATGCGGTAGTTCAGCATCAAGTTAACCCTGCACTGCAAGGGGGTAGCGTTATTTTTGCTCCTGCTGCTGAAGCTTCTTCTAAGGAGCGTATTCTGCGTTTACAAACGTACCCGTCTGAGTATTATCCAGAGTCTTTGCAAGCTTTGGGAACATCCAAACCGCGCGAATTTTTAAACACAGTTATCGAAACACAACTGCAATCCAAATGTACAAGTTCTACGGTAGACTCCGGTAAAATCAGGGAACAAAACGGTGAAACTCGCATCAATTGGTGGACCAGTTGTGAGTTAGCGAATCAGCCGGGTCAGTTCGAGTTTGAGCGTGGTCGTATGTTCTTATCCGCTACAGGCGCATACTTTATTAGCCACATTAATGAATCGGCTAACAAAAACCACCAGTTTGCTCGCAATGAAATTAAGTGGTTCGATAAATATTTGTACAACAGTGGTTTTTGTATTTCAGGTAATGACTGTGGTGAAGAAGGGGCTTTGATCCCTCAATTATTTACTGAAAAGTAAATACATAGTCATTCCAATTATTTGTTGTTAGATAGTTAAATAAAGGTATTTGCC
>CALCCU010000038.1 GCA_937900515.1 uncultured Gammaproteobacteria bacterium
CAATTGTTGTAACATTTTATTTCTCCTGATTATCTAAATGAATTGGTGTTGTTGAGTTTAAGAAAGTTGGAAAGACAACACCCTTTGGTAATTTTCCATCTTTGAATAAATCTTTAATACCTTCTTGACCTTCAACTTCATTTATCAAGTTGAGAGCAGAACCGCATTGTTTTGTTAGCCAATCTTTAGTTCTAGCATATGAAAATTCGACTGTTTTTTGAGTTGTTAAAATGCGTTGTTGGGTATGATTGAGATTGTTGAATATGGGATAAGACGCTGCAAAATACTCTTGTGGATACCGTAAGATGTCCAAAGGTATAACTCTGTCAATTGCTTTGAATTCGACTTCACATCTAAACCATTTCGATAAAGGCGCACCAAGTTGGCAGCCCTTCTCATAGCCCCTGAAAAATTTACCACTTGAGCGTCTTCCAACGTTGATGGTGCGCCCTTTACCAGTAGGATTTTTCCAGTTACCGCGCAACTCAATATCAGGATTTTTTTGTCCACATTTGAACGATTCATTGTCATAAGCCTTTTCTAATAGTTCTGCATTAAAGAAATGACCTTCAATATCATCATGAGCTAAATCAATTCTTGTTATCTTTGGATTTTGAGCAGTTTCAAGAAAATCATGTACTCGCAATTCCCATCCAGCCCTAGCAGCAGCGCAACCCTCACCATTCAACATGACTAGAATAGTATTGCGTTGACCTCCGAAACATACCAAGCCGTAAGAGTCACCTAAATCGTAGGATAAATGGTAAAAGTTAGCACCCCTTTCACGCTTATTTGTAATACCGAAACCAAACAAAGATTCACAAACAGCAGATACACCCAAAATAACTTGATTATCTGAAATTGGGTTAGTCAATATTTCGTAAGTGCTTTCATGAACGGTAAAATTAAGCCAGTCAATAAAAGCGATATCATTAGCATAATGTTTACGTGGGAGAACTTCTTTTATAGTTCCATTTTCAAGAGTTAACTGAATTGGGTTTTCTTTGTATCCCCCCGTGTTACTAGTGGGGGTTGAGCTTATCGCTTCCGCGAACGCTTCACCGAGCTGACGCTCAGCGGCGCGTTTCGCGGCAGCTCTATTTACAACATTTTTCGTTTCAATTGCGATTTTTTCGAATTCTGAATTAGTCATTTTGGCACGTTCTAAAACGTGCGCATCACAATGAAGAATAGGCTTTCTTCTAGCCATTAGATTGAAGCCTCATTTTTACCGATAAGGTAAGCATTCATAGCAATGATATGTATTTCAGGTAATATCATTTGTAGGTTTTCATCTGATTTTAGAAACTCATCAATGAGATTGACCATTGACTCATTTGGCATTGGTAGGTCTTTTAAATTTTGCATGTTGGTGCTCCTAGAGGTATTCATTAAGACAATGAATTGAATGTGAAAGACTATCTAACGAATCATGAATACATGGTGGATTGTCTTTATATTTATCAAGGTACTTTTGGAATAGGAATTCTTGCTGTATTAACTCATCAAGAATTTCAGTTAGTTCTTTTAACTTAGTCATTTTTTTGTTCCCTATGTTGGTTGGGCGGCGATTAGTGTGTGATATTTAAATCAGAAGCCAACACTTCGTACTAACCGCCTAAACTTTTAAATTGCTGGTAAATATTTAACTAGTAAATAAATAACTACTACGAAACAAACAATACCAAACAAATGTTTAGCTTGTCAACATTTATTTAGTAAATATATAATGAATGTAATTAAAGGAGAAAAGAAATGAACAAACTTATTGAAGCGGCGAAAAAAAATGGTGGATTTACAAGCGATTATCAACTCGCAAAAGCGATAAACGCATCAACTCAATTAATAAGCAATTGGCAGAGGGGAAAAAGCAAGCCAAACGGATTATTTACTGTTGAAATAATAAAAGCAGGTAATTTAAAACTAGAAGAAGCTATCAAGGTAATGAGAAACGGATACGCAACAGTGTCAATTCTAGTTTTGACAGCATTGGCTTCAATCGCAAGCCTAGCCTCGTTTATGATGTCGGCAAACTGTATATTATGTAAAATAGATTCAATTAACAAAATTCAAAACAAGTTGCACTTTAGGACTTAATAAAAACTCTCTTATTCGCAAGCAGTATTTGCAGTTCATGTTACGAACGCAATTTTGACTGGCAAGATATCGACAAAGCTGTCTAATTTTCTCTTGATTTATACCCAATTCTGCAAGCCTTAATTTTTCCAATTCAACTTCCCTGTAATACTTTCTAGTTAAACGCGTATTACCTTTTGACAGACGAACGCGAACATAGATAGTAGTTAATTCACTACCCCATGACGGCAAAGACATATTTTTATTTTCATTTTTTGTATTATTTTGCATGAAACAACGCAAAATGAATGCCAAGAAAAAGCAAAACAGTTTATATGGCGATAATAAGCATCAGAGCAGTTGGTAAGCCCATAGAGCGATTTAACAGAAAAGGTGGTTAGTGACCATTGCAAGTCAGCATCAAGGGCAAGCCCTTAATAAACCCATTACCAGTGAACAGGCTTGTTTGAAGGGCTGGAAGCTGAAATTTGAGCGATAGCAGTTTTAGGAACGCGGCCTTGATGGTCGTCTTTTAAAGGCCAAGAGTTCATCATATAGGTACGATTGCCTTTAACTATTTGACCAACAGTGCCAGACTGAGAAACTAGGACAGTCCAACCATAAGCTTTTAATTCATCGAATGTTAAACGCTGTACTAAATGCTCAGATTCTGTACGCCACTCAACCCAACCGTTAATGCTAGAAAGTTTAATAAAACCAGCAAGTCTGATTCTTGTTTCAGAGGTTAACTTGTCTATTTCGTCAACAGGCTGGAATGAATGTTCTATTTCTTCATGTGTAATGCGCTTTGGTTCGTGTGGTTCATCAATTGGTTTTGGGGATGGTGAAAGTTCAGCAGAAAATGAAGATAAAGTTTTTGAGTCGCTTCGCGTTTCAGCTACTAGACTACCCTCTTTAGGAACTCCGAAAGATTCTGCCAAACCCCCACCAAAAAAAGCACCATATAAATGATACATGGCGAAACAAGCAACACCTAAAACAATAGGTGCATAACGGGTTAATATTTTATTACTCCAAACAGTCGCTTTTTTATCAATCAAAGTAGCTTTGTTTGTTGTACCTTCTGTATGTGATTTGTAAGCACCAAAAATAGACTTATCGTAAGAAACGCCCTTCTCTCTGTTTATTTCTTGCCATTTAGTTCTGTCACCAGTGCGTATAGGTTTCATGATGATGCGTGTAAATTCGTCAGGCTTTCCAACAGCTTCACGCTTAACAAAAACATCACGTTGATCACATCGACCTATCCAAGTTTTATGGACATCTTTAAAGACTTGACCCATTAACAATATATCTTGACCTTGATGGCCATGCTCAGTAATGGCCATAGTAGTATCGGCATCTAATGGTTTTCGTTGGTCTGGCCAAAAGTTTTGCGCTTCATCTAAAATAATAAAGCTGTCAGGCTTTGCTATTTCGTACCATTTAGGAACTTCCTCACGAGTAATCTGAATAAGTAAACTACGACATAAATCAATGTCGATTTCAGCAAGTTTGGCAATAGCCTCATGGTTTAACCCTTCTATATATGCGTAAACAGTACGACCACTTTTTAACATAGGAATAATGTGGTCTTTAACTGCGTTTAGTGATTTACCAGAACGCGGGTTGCCTTCAAAAAATAAAATCATTTACCATTGTCCTAGAGTAAAAAGTTTACGTGTTAAGCGAAAAAGAACTGCAGCAGATAACATCCCAAAAGCGACATCAAGCTGCATTTGTGATGCAACGTATAAAACTGATGGTGGGAAGTTAGATATTAAATTGCCAAGTGTTATACCATCTAAAGCAGATGGAATAGGTATTGCAGCAACTAACTCGAATATTGGCTTCAAGAAAAAATCAATAAAAAATATGACTACATCTTTTAAAAAATCTAGTATTGCATTGAAAATATCTTTGACAAGTTGGACAAAGAAATTAGATATTTTATTTAACCAATCAAGCATAATTAACCCTTATAGAAAAGCCCATCGAAAAGATACCCAACCAGCAACTAATAAGACACCAAGCCCAAGCCAATAATAGTATGTAGTTGAAGAAGCGGAACAAAATATATTGTCTAAATTGACTTCATAATTAGTGTTGTAAAAAGGTATTGAGCCACTAAAACCTCCACATGTACCAGTAATAGAACCAAGTGCAAAAAAACCTGTTGCAGTAGAAAAAATAGGTGAATTTTCAATAATTGCAAAGTTATTTAAAAAAGCCTGTTTAATTGTATTAGCATCATTATTTGTATTGTATAAATCAGTTGTATTTGCAGCTATACCGCTATCAGCATCTTTACAAGCTGGAATATTAGGATTAGCAGCGCATAAGTCTGGTGTTGGTTCGTTAGTTGTACCAGTTCCACCAGTTACAGCACCACCACCAGTTTGGTAATTTGGTGCTTCATTGTCGGTTGTATTAGTTCCTGTTGTTGTGCCATTTCCTGAATCTTGTGTAGAGCCGTCAGAACCATCCGCACTAGTGCCAGTTGTTTGAACTCCGCCACCTGATTGACAAGTAAATGAACCGTTAACAGTACCAGGCAAACCACCAGAAGCAATACAATCTGCAGTGTTTGAAGGGGTTGATGATGAAGGTGCAGATGCTATATCAGATGTTGAACAGCTATCACCAGTGTATTCAGCAGGAAACCAACAACCAATAGACAAAGTATCATTATTGCCATTAATAATTCTATTTCCTGAACTAGTTAAGCAATTACCAGTTGTTTGCATATAATGCCCTAAATTAGATGGTATTTGCGCTTGAATAGTACATGTACCATCACATTGCGTTTGTGAACCACCATTAGTTGAAAAATAAATATCAGGTGATTTACCTGTTAATTCGCATTCAGGAGGTGGAGGTAAACAAGTGTTAGTCAATGGGTCATAAATGTCTGGTGAAATACACGTTTCATCAACACAAGAACCAGCAGTAACTAAAACACCATTACACATTTGTTGTTGTTGCATACTGTGGGTATATGGGCCACCTGAAGAAGTTGTATATTTGCATTGGTTGTTGTTAGTAGAATGAAATTGAAAATTACTTGCTGGAAATTGTGATTGTTGAAAAGTTAGGCCAGCTTGACAAGCGTCATCATTGCTATCTTGGAATGCGCAAGAAGGGCAATTGGCAGTTTGCCATTTATACCAATAACTAACTGGATTAGTATCGGTAGAATGAGAAAGAGTTGGTAATAATAAAATTAAGACTAATAAAAACTTAACCATGATTTAGCCCAAGCCATATTAAATGAGCAGAAAGTAAACCACTGAGAAAAAATAACATAAGCCAAATCATGATTAATCTAGTTCTTAAGAGAAGAAGCTAGCAAGTTTTTTACTGCCCCATTTAGCTACGTTAGGCAAAATCATTAAGCCGCCCATAGCGATGATTGCAGTTACTACAGTTGCCGTATCAACACCGGCAATAATTGGTGTAAAGTCCATTTTAAAATACTCCTATTTAATTGAAAAAATTGACTACCCTTGCAACTAGATAAGAAATTAAACCTAGTAGCAAAGGAGCCATTAAACCAGCACCGAAAGCTTGTGTAATATTCTCGGTGGTTGGTATCGCAAACAACGTGTTAAACGTTGTAAGTGATGCGTTAAGTGTTTCCAGAGTAACTTCTGTTACTCCATCAATCACTAGTGAATCAAATTCAGTAATGCTTAATGTAATAAAATCAGTACATGTATCAGGTTCTACATTGATAGAATCAATGTCGTATCTGGTTCCATTAGTGCTTAAACTTGTACAATCCATTAATGTATTTGACCCAAAAAAGTTAAAAGAAAATTAATGTATAGAAACATCATCTAAAATTTCATATGATTGAAAAATTGAATAATCATCGTCTAATACATTAATTGCCGTATCGACAGCCTCATGAGCATCGTATATGCGCCCTGCCCTAACTGCTAAATGTGTGAACGTTAAATCCTCACGCAGAAAAGAGCCGTCACGCTTACTTTGAATTAAAAAGAACTGTCTGAACTGAGCCATTTTATTTAGCTGCTAAAGTTGGTTTATTAGGTAAAGCAAACGAATTAATGACATAGCCTTTTGAATTCATTTCAATATCTAATTCGGCCTTTAGAGGAAAAGGCAAATCGTGCATTCTATGTTTTGTAAAATTGGTTGAATCACCAAATTGAATGTAAACAGCATCATTTCCAGCTACATTTCGAGCATCTGATACGACTTTTGGGGCAGGTAAAACAACTAACAGTTTTGTAGTGTCATACTTAATACCTTCAACTGTATCGTTGAAAGATTTAGCGCCCATTACTTGCAATTGTTGTAACATTTTATTTCTCCTGATTATCTAAATGAATTGGTGTTGTTGA
>CALCCU010000039.1 GCA_937900515.1 uncultured Gammaproteobacteria bacterium
GCCCATAAAGCGGCCATCTGTATGTTGCTTAGGCTGTGCCCAACTAACTAACAACTCATAAAAGCGCCACGTGTAGCTGCTGCTGAAATTGACTGTTTTTTTTAAAGGGTAGCTACTGAATTTTTCTCTCAGACCAATTAAATGTGGGACGATACGGTGGTTAAAACCACAAGTAATTTTCCCTTCATCATCTTTATATTCAGCAAAAGACATTACTGTCATTTCAACCTTCCCTTTCTTCCCACCTGGCCTGTCTGCCCTGATAACCCTGTGCATTAGAGCTTCAACGGCACTGGCAACATCTCGATAAGCTGTTTTTTCTGAAACGTTGTATGTTTTTGCGTACTCCAAGGCAGAAAGCTCTATCTCCTGAAGGTCGTTATCACTGCGAAGCGGGTGAAGTTTACTAATCAAGGCTTCCATACACCGCTTTTCAACCAAACCTAAACGATAATATGCACGGCTCAACGCATGGCTTTTGGTCACAGTGTTTCGGGCTAATTCATGCGAGGGGTTAGCGTTAGCTAACTTATTGCTATTCGATGTTTTCTTCTCACTATTCAATCTTGCCCGATCTAATGACCCCAGCATCTGTTCAAGTGATGACATAGACATACCCTTAAAGACGATAACTAAATATTATCATCACCTTTAATAAAAAGCTATAAATAAAAATCCACCACTTTTAGCCGTCAATTCATCACCTTTAGACCATCAATTTATCACTTTTAACCGTCAATTCATCACCTTTAAATCTGTAACTAGTTGGTTTAAAAAGTAAAAATAACTATAGAAACAAGTAGAAACAAAAGGAACAGGCAATCGCCATCAACTGCTTGTGGATAACTGGCAGATCAGGGGTAAGGCGGTTGCCCGTTTTCGTTGCACTTCTTTTGAAGATTAAAGGCAAAAAAGCAACCGACCGGATGTGTAATAATTCCCTTCATACTCACCAGTGGAATACGTTGTATGAGCTTTCAAGTGCTAATTACCGGAAAACTAACCCAAAACCCACAACACAAAACCAGCAAGAACGGTAATCCTTATGTCTGGATGTTGTTATCTATTCCTACTGAGCAGGAGCGCACTTCCGCCTCAGTGCTGGGTTTTGATAGCAGGGTCATTGAAGTGATGGAAAAACTCAGTAACGGGGATGAAATAGCGGTGACCGGCACGGCTAATATTAACCAGTGGGAAAAAGACGACGGTACTGTCCGGGTGAGCCTGAATGTCATTGCCAGCCAGGTGATGACGATGTATCAGCACCGGAAAAAGAAAAAGCGCTTTCAGGAAGAAAAGAAAGAAGCCCCTCCTCGTGCAGATGATTTTGAGGATGACATTGACAGTCTTTGAAATAGTTTCCGAGAAGGGCAATTACCGGAAGCCAAATCGTTTTCCATCAAAGTTTTACATTAGTCATCTCGGTTACCATACTTTGGTCTTAAACCACTAGGCCATGTTCCGTTGGCAACAGGTATTGATCCATACATTTCATAAAAACTGTTGATTAAATCTGCTTCTAGCTTATTAGGGTTTTGTAAGCCTCTTGTTGAATACCAAGCAATAGATATTCCATATGCTGCGCTATATTGATAACGAGGCCACCAATAACCATCATGCTCTTCCATAGCCTGTTTCGTGTATTTGAGGTGATCATTTATACGTTTTCGCAAATTTTTTGATTGCCCAACGTAAAATATAGGTGATACCCCCCATGGGTAAACTAACTTTGTTCCATCAGAAGTACCGAGCACAGAAGCTCCTGAATGAGCTGGAATATTAGACAAGTCGAAATCCTCATCTAAAGCTCTTTCTTCAAAGCCATCCGGCCATCTTCTATCTACAAAAAATCGTAAATGAAAATCTCTCATAAACTTCTACAAAAATTGGGATTCTACCAGTTGCTCTGGATAAAAACCAAGCAATGCTAAATCCACTTTTTACCAGGTTTTGGTGAGCTTTTAATTAAAAAAACAGAGAAAATTATCTTTTTTCTGCCAATAGCTGAGTTCTACTGAGGGATAAAGGAATATTACGAATTGAACATAATCAGCCTTATGCAAAGCTTCGTTCCACACATGGGCATCGCATAAGGGAGATTATGTGTAAATTCGCAATATCACATGTTTGTGCGCTCCCTGCCGGATGTTTCCCGGTTCCATACGTTTTCGCTACGCTACAACCTATTCCACCGGAAAACATGCGTCAGTCCGCGCGTACCTGGAACGTCCTTTGTTTTTCGGGTTTCGTGGCTCACACTTTGGCCGTCATGCCTTGGGGCCTCGCTCCCGCAACGAAGCCCCGAAAAACAGCGGCGTGTACTGATGGTGGTTGTCGGATCGGTGGTGCCGCGCCGCTTGGGTGGTCGGTAGAGACCGATTGGGATTAGTGGCTCCTCCGCTCAAGTCCTCCAGTCGCTTCCGCTGCGGAAATAACCCGCCAGAGTTCCGCCCTTATTGCCCCGCGATGAAGCTGCGGCGCGGTCGGAACGCGGATAATTTTCGCTGCTCTCGCTTCTTCCGGCCTTGGCTCCGGTGCCACTAAACCCAAAAGTCGGCGGGAACCGTTGTGGCTATTGGGTTCTACTCCCTGCGCCTCCTGGTCTCCGGTCGCGTTGCGGTCTTAGTCTCCCGACGGTCTCGCGTTGCTCGCTTCGCGGGAACCGGTGTGGTGCGCTCTGCGCGTTTGTTGGCGCTGCGCTAAAAGCAAAAGCATATTCTCCATGAGCGTGTCGGGGCTGTGAGCCGACACGCTCCCGCGCTAATTCTTTGTTTTTGGTCGTGCTGCCGTACCAGTACCGCCCAACACAAAGCCAAAGCGCTACGCTGGCTTTCTGATGGCTCGGTACCGGACGGAGAACGGGCAAGGGAAATCAATCTGGATATTAAAGTATCCATTGTTCCGGGATGTCAGAACCTTAACCCCCATGAGTCAGCAAAATCGCTATCACATTCACTTCAAAGGACGGTAAATAATTATCAGTTTGGATAGCACTATATCCAAATTATTAACGATCAAGATGGCGTGCTACCATATTTACCGGAAGTTCATGCACAGGTAAGAGGCTGATTAGAGTAACCTTGTACGATAAATTGGGGGAGAACGTGCCATGAGGTAGCAGGATCAGCAAATATATAAGGGGGTACGCGATTGAAGCCCTCGCAGATAATAAGCTGATGGGTCAGTCCTGGAATTGGCACTTATCAGTTGATGATGGATAGTATTATATCCTTGTTGAGCTGAGCAGCAGTTATTCAACTCAACACAAATGACCAGTACTGGACGGAAATAACAATAATGGTTATATAATGCTATTTATTGACATCAAAAAGGTACTCATCATGAATGTTTCACTCACGCCAAT
>CALCCU010000040.1 GCA_937900515.1 uncultured Gammaproteobacteria bacterium
GAGAGAAGGCTTATTGCTTACTTAGTCGTTGCTTATTTGCTGACTCTCTCACCCAATACAGGTAACGACTAATGAGTGATTCTGACAGAGATTTTTTAAGGGTAGCGGCTTTTGTTTATCTTCTCGTTTTTTTGATTTCTATTGGTGTATCCATTTTTAATTATTTCGACCAAAAGCAAGACTATAAACATGAAGTAGTGATGTACAAGCTTGATCATCCTACTGCTTGTCCGGCTGGGAGTCTTGAATAATGTACCGTGAAGCTATTAACATTCTAGCCTTTGTACTTGGCCTCTCCGTTCCCACGTTCATACTTGCCGCGATTTTCGGGGCTTAATTCATGAACCCTCAATATATAGTTTTCTTCATTCCTGAAACGTCTTTTTATTCACTCTATGACCGTTTCGACCGTCCACCGATGCGTAAAATTCACGAAGAAGAAATTATATGTCGTTGCGACGATTTAACTAAAGCACAGTTAGTTTGTGATGCTTTAAATGAACAGGGGCTTATCTAATATGTCAGCGCTTAAATCATTACCTTACAGTGCATCATTCGGCTCAAGTTTGAAAGGCATTAATCAAGCTTCTAATAGTTCCGGTACGCTTATTTCCTTGATGAATTTTGGTAAACCGCTATCTGTTTTATATAATAATTTTATAGCATCATACGTCCCAAGACGTTTGTTAAATCTTGTAAATTCAAACCTTAAAAAGTCTAATTTAGATCCTAAAAAATATCGTTCTAATTTAGAAAAATACAGGTTTAATGATGCCGTTTTTCTTTCATATGAAGATTCTGAACTCTGCACTTTAGCTAAAATATTAGCTGAGAAATATGAGGAGTATCTAAGTTGGGGCGTACTTGATAAGAAGACAAAATTCGGCATGACTTCAACGATTGACTGGGAAACTCGCTTCAAAGAAACGAACCAACGCTTTGAAAAACAAGGCTTACCAGCATTAAAAAAACCGTCTAAATCTCAGACGTTTAAATCTGTTTGCTTGCGTCTCACGTCTAATAAATTCTGGCGCAAAATCTTGCGAACTACACAAGCACGCACGCTAGAAGCTGAGCATGTTGCATTAGGCCATGTTAGCCGTAAAACCAATCAGCTTTACGTTTCAAACCATGCAGTATCACGTTTTGAAAGTAAACGATTTAGAAATGGTGAGCTACTAGAAAGCTTAGAAGCAGTTAACGAAGAAGGCTATGCAGCGACACTTCAAGACCTTGCTGATGTATCAACATCGAACCCTGAATTACGCCGCAATGAACTCATGACACGTCTAAGAGGCTTAGAAGAATATGCAGACTATAATAAGCTTGTTGGTGAGTTTTACACTATCACTTGTCCTAGTGCTTATCATCGTTATGGCTCAAGGAAAACCAGCAGAGGCGTTGTTAATTTTATTAATGATAAATATAACGATGCTAGCCCTCGTACCGCTCAAGCTTACCTTAATGTCCAATGGCAAAAAATCAGAGCTGAACTAGCTAGACATGATTTGCCATTGCTCGGCATGAGAGTAGCAGAACCCCATCATGATGGAACGCCACACTGGCACATGCTTTTCTTTATTAAGAAAGAGCATAGAACTCAAATACGTCAGATTTTCAGACATTACGCCTTAGAAATTGATGGTAAAGAGAAGGGCGCACAACAATATCGCTTTGATGCCAAAAAAATCAATAAACGCTCTAAAACGGGTAAGAAACAGTCAGCTGTTGGTTATATTGCTAAGTACATTTCTAAAAACTTATCAGTTGCTAACTCACACTCAAAAGCAGGTGAGAAGGGTAATCTCAATACGCCAAGTTTTGAAAATGACGGTGTGCCATTTGAAGAGTCAATTAATCGCGTTCAAACATGGGCTAGCCTTTGGGGTATTCGTCAATTTCAACAAATCGGCGGTGAACGTATAACCATTTGGCGTGAGCTTAGACGCATCAGAAAGGATGAAGCTGATCAGGTTCCTTTCGACTTTCAATCAATACATAAAGCCGCTGACACGGGCAACTATTTAGACTTTCTAGTTGAGTGTTTAAAGCGTAAAAAAATCGAGATTATTCGAAGTCACACAGCAATAGACAATCCAATGATTGAGCTAATTGATAGTGATGGTGTCGCCACGTATCACCACGATAGAGACTTCGTGAACATCTTTGAAGAATTAAGACCAGCTCCGATTGTTGGACTTAAAACCGCAGACGTATTCATGCATACACGAAAGCATGAATGGACTCTGCAAAAACGGCGCGTTAGCGCCCTTGGACTTGTGTCAATAACTGTACCGGCACACTAACTATTTAAGAGGAACGACAAAATGTCACAACACATAGAATTTGAAGCACTCTCTGATCAAAATAAACTAAACATTCGAGAGGGCGAAACTAACAATCGAAAATGGAAGCAGATTTCACAATTCGCATGGTTACATACCACAGGCGAAAAGTACCCTGTTAAGTGTGCTATTTCCATCGAAAATGAGGCGGACGCGTATGCCGCTGGTAATTACGACATTAACGAAAAATCTATCATCGTAGGTGATTATGATGCTTTATCTTTCGCTCGGTATCCAATTCTAACACCGCAAGCTAAAGCGGCTACTCAACAGCGTTCACAAGCTTAAAATCATGTCTACCTGCTTTGCAGAAAATGGTGTAAATCAGTTTTCACTTTATACCGCTACAGATTGTGGTGTTAATTATCAGCTTTTAACTTCGACAGAAGTTACTAGCTTACTAGACACGGGTTTATCTCTGCCCGTTACTGATCCAGACGTTAATATTCTTTTAGGTTCTGTGATCGGGTTGCTCGTCCTTGCCTATATTTTTAGGCTTGTTCTTTCTCAACTTTTTAATAGGTAAATTATTATGAAACGTTCAAATGTTTTAAAAGCTACCGCGGTAGCACTTGTATCTGGCTTAGCTATGACTAGCCCAGCGTTCGCCGCTGTCGATGTTACTGCGGCAACAACTTCAATCACGACTGACGGAACTGTCGCTATTACTGCTGTTGGCTCTGCATTAATCGGTTTAGCCGGTGTTGCAGTTGTGTTTAAATGGGTTAAAGGTTCTATTTTCGGTTAATCCTGTCTTAGCCCGTCACCACTATGACGGGCTTTTTCTTTACTAGGAATTACAAAAATGATTGATTTACTAAATTCAACTGCTGGCTTTTACGTTTTATCTGTTATTTTTGCCACTCTTGTAATGCTCAAATGAAAATTTTATTTTCTTTATTGTTGCTGTTCTTCTCGCTATCTTCGAATGCTTCATTTTTGTATTCAATTGCTGGTGAACCTTACGCAATTTCAGCTGAGCTTTCATGCAGACCTTATCTCGAAGCTAATAATTTAACCTATGATCATGTCGGTAGTAATGCCACATATGATTATATTTGTTACTATTCTCCAACTAATGGCATACCCGGCACTATTACAACAGGTTCCTGTCCTTCTGGTTATATTGATGATGGCAATAATAATTGTGTTGTACCACCACCACCTGATTGCGAAGCAGGTCAACCCTTAGCCGATCAGTTTTTAGTTCTCCCGATTACACACTCTTTTTTTAAATATGGTGATTGTCAGGTAGTCGTCACAGGTTGCGAACCCGCTTCCTCTGTTGTCAAGGATGGTTATGATACTACTTTTGCTTTATGTCATTTAGCTACAACTGATAAACCAGCGAGTGAAGTTGATAATCCCGAAATGCTACCTCAGCCTGAATTGCCAGATAATACGTGCGCCGCTAGTCAAAGTGCTGGCACGTTCAACGGCTCATTTATCTGTATCGATCCAGAAGGCAAAATTGCTGATACAAACAAACCAAAAGTAAAAACGTCCGGTGACGTTATTACTAAAATTGACAACGGTGACGGCACTTATATAAAAACAACTATCAAAACCACTATTAATAATGACGGCGATAAAATAATAAAAACTATCAACGA
>CALCCU010000041.1 GCA_937900515.1 uncultured Gammaproteobacteria bacterium
CTTTCTATTAATAATCAAACTAATATATTTAATATCAGTCATTGCTAAAGCGATTGGACTACCAAATAAGCGTTGAATCGAATCAATAGACGAACGATCATTTGGATCTGAGACCAGTAGAAAGTCTTCCCCATCATGTGTAACGGGTAATACTAATTTTCGTTTAATCAAACTTGCTGGTAACTTTTTAAACAGGCTGTCATTAATTGAAAAATGAGACGTTTCAAGAAACTTAATCCCGTGTTTCTCTGCAACAGCACGATATAAAATTGAATTCGGCAAACGATATTCTGCTAAAAGAAGGTCGATGACTGAACTGCGTTGACGCCGAGCAGTCATTTTCAACTTATCAACGGTTTCTTGCTCAAATAAGCCCGTTTGCACCCCTGCTTCTACTAATTGTTCACTGTTTAATGCCATAACTAGACCTAGATCGCTAAATACAGCTCAGCTTTTAGCGCTTGAGCATAGCCACGTAGTGGCGTGATAGGTTGACGTTCAACTTTTATTTTAATCACCGTCACTTGCCACGGTAAATTATCGAGTTGATGAATAAAACCACGAATAGACTTATATTCGCCGGCGACTTCAATACGCTGAACAGGTCGATAGAAGATAGAGTTAGTTGCTACGCGATCTAACCAACTATAGTTTTCTGGTAAATAAAGTGGCTCTACTGCAGTAGGCTTGGTCGCTTTCTTCTTCTTTTTGCCACTAATAACAGGCACTATCGCTTTTGTGACAATGCGTTCATTAGCAACGATTCTGATTTTTAAGTCTCTGGCTAATTGTGAAACCAGCACTTTTAACTCTTGCGAATCAATCGGCGCTAGACGTGCTTGTACTTTCTCAGCCATGCTTTTCGTCAGAGTAATTGCTTGTTCTTGATCATCAAGCTCCGCTAATAAATCATCGACATTTTTAATTGGTTCATCTGGAATTCTTGCTCTGAGTAATTTCGTTTGTGTTGACTGCATTTTTCGTTCAAGAGATGAAATATCTTCGAACTCTGGCACTAAGCGAAAAAAGCTATAAATACCTAACACTAATACTGTTATCACAATCGCTAATAACAATTGTTCGCTTTGCTTTAATTTAGATATGTTCATTTTATTTTTTAGCCTTTGCCGATAAGGTCTCGGAATCGACTAACTTAACGATACGTAAAGTGACAGCAAAACCATCTAGATCAAGCGGGCCCAGACGCCCTATGACACTGCTGTCTACAATATTGAGATTCCATGTTTGAGCTGTTTTTTCAAGCTTTTGGATAAATTGTTGAGCTGCGGTTTCAGTTAATGACCATGCTTCAACATTAAAGCTTTCGACTTCTATATGTTTGTTTTGGAGATTATTAAGGGTTCTTGGCATAAACGAGACTCTTTTGCCATTCTCATCAATGCTATTAATAATAATTTCATCACTTACTGTTTCCTGCAATAAACCCAATACAACTTGTACGAGTGATGATCGAGCAGGTAATTGCTCGCCAAAAAAAGTGAGGCGTTGCTGTTCGCGTTGTTGACTTTCTTTTTGAACAGCCAACTCTTGCTTACGCTCCTCAACTTGCTTAATATCGCCCTTAATACGTTTCATCGCGCTATCGATCAACTGCCACTGTGAATCAACTTCCGCTTTTTCTGAACGAACCATGCCACCATGAATCATTAAAAAGCTTTCTGCTAACAATATGATTGCAAGTAAAGCAACCGCTAAAGCGCCTGCTCTCACTTCAACACGTTGCCACAAATCAGGCAGAGGGCCACCTAACCTGACATGACTCACCCAGTTATGCTCTGTCATACCTAAATAATGTCGCGCTGCCCCTACCATGCCTGGGCTAGATTGTTCAGTAATTGTGGCTGAGACAACGTCATTAACTTCAGTCGATAAGGCAGTTGATAAACTTTCTTGTAAATCACTGTTGCCCTTATTCCAGTCTGACAACACAACGGGTGTATCTGAGGGAATAGTCAATGTATGGTAGGCTTCTAGACATAAATCCAGCGGTGACTTTGAGGGATCAAGGTATAAATATTGTGCTGCTACCTTGTCCTTTTCTAACTGCATCACGAACGATAAGCCAGAGTGAGACTCTACTAATGTTTGGCTCTCATGCTCACCGTTAAGCAAACTGGCGCTTGAACCCGCCAAGGGATACATCGCTTGCAGCGTAACGCCTTGTAACTGAAAGACAGTAGTCCAACGCTGCAATAATGACTTACTAACCGCACTGACTTGCCAATTATAAGTACCGGGAACATCTGACACCTCACCCTGCGCAGCCCAACCACATTCAATCAATTCATCGTCAGATTTCAGCCACTCCTGCCCTGCTAAACAAGCATTAAGTTGACTACGTTTGATATAACCCAGCTCTTCAGCTAAATCACCAAAACGGCGTAAAGAGAACTTTTCTTTTAACTCAATGCCTCCAGCAGGGTTGGGTCTGCCCTGCTGCAAATCCATAACGGCATCGGCTTGTTCTTTGGTCATATAACCTCGACCAATTAATAGATTACCTACTGACCACTGGGTGGTATGTTGCATTAATAATGGTTCTGCCTCCCAGCGAACCAATTCATACATCTGTGCTAAAGGACGAGGTTTTTTAGGGTTAACAGGTAACTCAAGCAAAGAAGAA
>CALCCU010000042.1 GCA_937900515.1 uncultured Gammaproteobacteria bacterium
TGGGTATGCTTTTTCAAAGTGGTGCTTTACTATCCGAGGCTTGTGCTGTTGAAAAAAATACAAGTCCAGCGAATACAACAGTCAAAATTTGAGTCATAACCATTCTATTTATCATTATTCATCACCTTCAGCTTTACTGAATAAAAATTGTCCAATCACTTGCTCTAGCACTAATGCTGGCTGAGTTAAATCTATGACATCACCATCTTGTAAAAATTCATCTTCTGCGCCGGCTTCTAGGCCAATATACTGCTCTCCTAATAAACCTGCAGTATAAATACTTGCAGCAGTATCAGTTGGGATCTGGTTATAACTGCCATATAAATTAAGCGTTACATCTGCATTATAAGTTTGTGAATTAAGATCAATCGCTTCGACTCGACCCACTCGCACCCCGGCTAGGGTCACAGGTGAACGTACTTTCAAACCACCGATATTTTCGAATTCTGCAACCACACGGTAACCTTCTTCATCGTTAAGGTCTGCTAGATTACTCACCTTCATTGCTAATATAAATAGTGCCACGATTCCTGCAGCAACGAACATTCCAACAGTAATTTCTGTATTTTTATTATGCATAATTTACCCTTCTCCAAACATCAGCGCTGTTAGCACAAAGTCTAACCCTAAAATAGCAAACGCCGAATGCACAACCGTGCGTGTCGTTGCTCGTCCCACCCCTTCAGAAGTTGGGGTAGCATCATATCCTTCAAACAGTGCAATCCAAGTGCATACAAAACCAAAAACGATACTTTTTATAACGCCATTCAAGACATCATCGTACCAATCCGTTTTTACCTGCATTTGAGACCAAAAGGCACCATCATCAATACCCAATAAACTGTGACCCACTAAGAATCCACCAAAAATACCCATTGCACTAAATAGAGCTGCAAGCAATGGCATTGAAATCAACCCAGCAAGGAATCGTGGTGCAATTACACGACGCATAGGGTCAACCGCCATCATTTCCATCCCTGACAGTTGCTCAGTACTTTTCATCAAACCAATTTCAGCAGTCAATGCAGAACCAGCTCGTCCGGCAAAAAGTAATGCACTCACTACAGGACCTAGCTCTCGAACTAGAGAGAGCGAGACCAATACTCCTAATGATTCTTCGGCACCAAAATCAACAAGGGTATTGTACCCTTGTAAACCCAAAACCATACCAACAAATAAGCCAGATATAAGTATCAATAAGACAGACAGCACACCTACTGAAAAAAGCTGCTGAATAACTAGCGAGAAACGCAAAAATAGCTCAGGAACACCTTGCAAGGTATGTAATAAAAAAATGTGTCCACGGCCAAGTCTTTCGAATGAATCTAGGCCCCAGCGTCCAAGGCTACGAATTGTATCAATCATCCCGACACCTTTTGACTAAATAAGTCATCTTCTAATGAGTCTCCAGGAAAGTGGAATGGAACAGGTCCATCTGGTAAGCCTTGCATAAACTGCTGCACCCATTGTGAACTCGAGCGTTTGAGTTGAACAGGCGAACCCTTTTCAATTACTTTTCCTGCCGACAATAAATAGATGTAATCGGCAATTTCAGCTGTCTCAGCAACATCATGCGACACAATTACACTCGTCAATTTCATTGCATCATTCATCTTGTGAATCAAATTGACCAAAGTTCCCATCGAGATAGGATCCTGACCAGTAAAAGGTTCATCGTACATAATCATCATAGGATCTAAGGTCACCGCACGAGCTAGCGCAACGCGACGAGCCATACCGCCTGACAACTCACTAGGCATTAAATTATGTGCATTCCTTAGGCCGACAGACTGAAGTTTCATCAACACCAAGTCACGTATCAATGATTCTGGTAGCTTGGTATGTTCACGTAGCGGGAAGGCTACATTGTCAAATACGCTCAAGTCCGTTAGTAAAGCACCACTTTGAAAAAGCATACCCATACGTTTGCGTAAGTCGTATAAATCAGAGTGGGATAATTTATGAACATCTTGTCCATCAACTTCTATAGTTCCACGATCTGGGCGCAACTGTCCGCCTATCAAGCGCAATAAAGTTGTCTTACCGGTGCCACTTGGCCCCATGATGGCGGTGATTTTTCCACGGTCAATATCGATGTTCACGCCATCAAAAATGGCCCTACTGCCTCGATAGAAGTGCAAATCCCTGATTTTGATCAGCGGCACAGACTGCTCCAACAAATAAATTCAAACGAAAAAGGACGTTAATTTTCAGTAATATGTCTGATTAAGTCAAATCCGTGTATGGAAAAAAACTTACCGCTGCGCTAAAGTAGCCCCCACCAAATTTATGGTTATGGGAACTTAATGCAAACATTAACACTCTCAATGTCTGCGAGTTCTAAAAATTAAACGGAGAGAAAAAATGAAGAAATTTTTACATTTTATTGTTGCAGCCCTGATCGCTGTACCTATGGTATCAATGGCTCACGGCCCAAGCCGCCAACAAGTTAAAGAGAAAATCGTAATTAATGCTGCACCAGAAAAAGTATGGGCAATGGTTAAAGATTTTGGAGCCCTAGAAAAATGGCATCCAGCTGTTGCAAGTACTGAATTAACCGATGAAAAAACTCGCGTTTTAACGTTAGCTTCTGAAGGTAACCCAACTATCACTGAAGAATTACTAAAATCAGATGATGAAAAAATGATGCTAATATACAAAATCACTGATATGTCTGTTGTTAAAACAATTACTTTTAACAGCAAAGATACACCATATTTCACATTACCAGTATCTACTTACAAATCATGGATGACTGTAAAAGCAGTTGATGGTGGTAGTGAAGTCCAGTGGAAATCAAAATTCTACCGTTCTTTCATGGATAACCCTCCAGTTCCTGAAGGTCAAAGTGATAAAGATGCATTAAACACAATCAAAGGTGTTATCACTGCAGGTTTAGAAAACTTAAAAGTAGTTATGGAAAAATAAATGCCTAAGCAAACCAGCTTAACATTGGATAAGGCGGTCTTGTTTAAGATCGCCTTTTTTCTTATTTCAACCTTATTTATATCAGCGTGTCAGGCTAAACACCCTCCTCACGCCTACATTACTAATCAGCTTAGCAATAACCTGACTGTAATCGATACATCAACCCAAGAAATCATTAGTACCTTGCCTGTCGGCAACAGTCCCGTTGGAGTTGCATTAGATGCATCAGGCAGGAAAGTATTTATAAGTAACTCAGAAGGGCAAGATATTACTCTTCTCACTACAAACCCAATCAGTGTCGATAAACATCTAAAACTGGGTGGTGGCCCAGTAGGAATTGCCACAAATGATGATGGCAGCCTCATTTATGTCGCAGACTGGTATTTACACAAAGTTTCAGTCATTGACAGTAAAAGCACACAAACAATCACAACCATTCCTGTAGGAAAATCTCCTGCAGGTATCATAGTCGATCAAAAAAATAACCGTTTATATGTCGCAAACCGTGATGACAATACTGTTATGTTTATTCATTTATCCAACAATAGCATTACTCATACTATTGACGTAGGTACAGCACCATTCGGTTTAGCACTATCTCCAGATGGTGAGACACTCTATAGCGTCAATGTTCGTTCCAGCAATGTCAGCGTTATTGATACACATCAAGCAAAAGTTACAGCTACGATTAACGTCGGTGAATGGCCATACTGTGCTGTTGTAAGCCCTGATGGCTCACACCTCTATGTCACCAACCAAGATGACAGTACAGTGTCTGTTATCGATATGATTAATCCTTCTATTTCCCATACTATTGATGTTGGTGATGCACCTGAAGGAATTGATATTACACCTGACGGTCACTATGTTTATGTGGCAAATTGGGGTGATGGCACCGTTTCAGTTATCAATACTGATAACTATACCGTCGAAAAAACAATTGAAACTGGCAAAGGTAGTCGTGCCTTTGGTCGATTTATCAAATAATGTTGTACTCAGTTGTCGTCAGCGCCTCAAACAGAGAAACCGAGCCCGTTGCTCGCGACTTAGCAGAAAAAATTCAGTTGCCTTTCTCTGCCCTGTCAGATGAGCAGATCCAGTTGGTAGTCACTCCCAAACGTACTGAAATCAGATCGTCTGAATTAGGTAATCCCATTTTTATTGATTTTGAAGAAGGTAAAAATGCACATCGTAGACAATTTGGTGGTGGTCGCGGTCAGCCATTAGCAAAAGCGGTAGGCTTAAAAAAAGGAGCGACTCCCACAATCATTGATGCTACAGCTGGTTTCGGCCGAGATGCCTTCGTGCTAGCTAATTTAGGATGCACTATCACCTTAATTGAACGCCAGCCTTTAATTTCAACGCTGCTCAAGGATGCTTTAGACCGCGCAAACCAGAATCCCGATATCAAAAACGTAATTTCACGCATGACATTAATACAAGAAGATACTATCGCATACTTATCAAGTATTAATGAAGAAAGTTGTCCAGATGTTATTTATATGGATCCCATGTACCCAAGCCGAGATAAAACAGCACTTGTGAAAAAAGATATGCGCTTACTTCACCAGTTAGCAGGCCCAGATATTGATAGTGAACAATTACTTTCCATTGCAAGGAAAAGAGCAAAAAAAAGAGTTGTCGTTAAGCGTCCAAAGTCAGCAGACTTTGTAGGAGGAGAAAAGCCCTCGACCTTCATCGAAAGTAAAAACACACGCTATGATGTGTATGTAACGTAGTGAACAACCTAGCTATATTTAGCTTGCTGATCTAATGCCTTTAAACGTGCCAATTTTTCAGCTATTTTAATCTCTAGGCCACGGTTTACTGGCTTATAATACTCAGGCTGCCCCATCTGTTCAGGAAAGTAGTTTTCGCCCGCGGCATAAGCATCAGGTTCATGATGCGCATAGCGATAATTTTTTTTGTACCCCAATTCTTTCATCAGTTTCGTCGGAGCATTTCGAAGATGCAGAGGCACTTCAGCTGAACCTTGACTTCGAACATCAGCCATTGCAGTATTAAAGGCTTCATAAACAGCATTACTCTTAGGTGCAGCAGCTAAATAAAGAACAGCTTGGGCGATACCCAACTCCCCTTCTGCTTTGCCTAATTTTTCATAGCTTTCCCATGCATCAAGTGCAATTCGCAAACCTCGGGGATCTGCATTACCGATATCTTCAGATGCCATTCTGACGATTCGACGCATTAAATAAATTGGGTCACAGCCACCATCTAACATTCTACATAACCAATACAATGCAGCATCGGGTGCTGACCCACGGACGGCTTTATGTAAAGCAGAAATCTGGTCATAAAAAGCTTCACCGCCTTTATCGAAGCGACGTAGGGTTCCCGAAAGAACCTCAAGTAAATCCTCTTCCTGTACCGCTTTATGTCCTTTGCTATCAGCTAGATCAATCGCTATTTCTAATAAGTTTAAAACCCGTCGACCATCACCATCAACAGCTTCAGATAATTGCTCTCGTAGATTATCTGCTAATGCGATATCACGATCTGCTAGTCCTAGCTCCTCATCTTCCATGGCACGATCAATTATTTGGCGTAAGTCTTTACTTCCAAGTGATTGTAAGACATAAACACGAGTACGTGACAACAAAGCGTTATTAAGCTCGAATGATGGGTTCTCTGTTGTTGCACCAATGAAGGTAAAAGTACCATCTTCTACAAACGGTAAAAAAGCATCTTGTTGCGACTTATTAAAACGATGAACTTCATCAACAAACAACATGGTTCGGCGCCCTTGTTCTTGTTGTAATTGCAAGGCTCTAGTAACAGCTGCACGGACTTCTTTTACACCCGCCAACACAGCTGAAATCGTGATAAATTCCATATCACAATAACCTGCAATTAATTTCCCTAAGGTGGTTTTACCAGTCCCTGGAGGGCCCCAGAAGATCATTGAATGTGGATGCCCCGATGAAATAGCTTCTCTTAAAGGCTTTCCTTCTGCTAATAAATGCTTTTGACCAATATAACCATCTAATGATGTCGGCCGCATTCTATCAGCAAGTGGCCGCCCCATTAAATCATCAGTATTTTCAAACAAACCACTCACTGAGCAATATCACCAACAACATCAACACCTGGAGGAGTTATGAATACAAACATATTTGCGGGCATTGTTGGGTTTTCAAGTGTTTGGGTAAATACCAACCTTGTTCTTTGCTCAAAGCTATCTTTCATAATCATTTGGCTTAAACCATAGTCATCAAACGCCAACGTGATCATTTGAAAATTAGATTCAGCATCTTTAGGAACCAGTTCAACCCACGCAAGACCATCTTGTGAATAAATCTCAGTTAAGGTGTATTTATCTTCAGGCAAGTTATTTCCAGACAATAAAGTTGCTGGTGTATCAGCCAAAGCTTCTTGCTGAGATTTAACAGAGACTTGTTCTAGTTCTTCATCATAGAACCAAATATTTTTGCCATCAGCTACAATGGTTTGAGGAAAAGGTACCTTATAATTCCAACGAAACTTTCCCGGTCTTTCAAGGATAAATAGGCCTTCTGCTTTCTCTAAAACCTGTCCACGTGGATCAAGTACCGTCTGAGTAAATTTTGCTTGGAAAGTATCAACTGTTTTGACAAACGTATTTAGACGTTCGATAGCTGAGCCCCCCGCCATCACAGGCATTGAAAAACCAGCGCTAATGACGATTAAATAAGCTAATAAGATCTTCGTAATTTTCATTTTATAATTCCAATTGATCCAACGCGCACAGCACGTCCTGCACTTTTTAAGACTAGGTAAACAGTAAAATGTTTCTTCATTAATAAAGATTTACTCGCCTCTTGGTGGCGGTGCTAACACTTCTCGACTACCGTTAGCTTGCATGGCGGTGACAACACCCGCGGCCTCCATTGCTTCTACAATCCTTGCGGCACGATTGTAACCAATCTTTAAACGGCGCTGAACACCAGACACAGATGCTCGCCTCGTCTCCACCACAATCTGCACAGCTTGGTCATAAAGCGCATCTTTTTCACCATCACTACTATCAGAAAGCCCTTCACTTCCATCTTCATCACTTGGCAGCCCCTGAGTAATCTCTTCTAAATAATTTGGTTGTGCATTCTTCTTCAAGAAATCGACAACTTGATGCACTTCATGATCATCAACAAAAGCACCATGAACACGTTCTGGAATACCTGTTCCAGGAGCTAAATAAAGCATATCGCCTTGCCCTAATAACTGCTCAGCACCCATTTGGTCCAAGATGGTTCGAGAGTCAATTCGTGATGAAACTTGGAAAGATATTCTAGTAGGAATATTGGCCTTAATTAGCCCTGTGATAACATCAACTGATGGTCGTTGTGTAGCAAGAATTAAATGGATCCCTGATGCCCGTGCTTTTTGGGCCAGTCGAGCAATCAATTCTTCAACTTGCTTACCCACCACCATCATCATGTCAGCAAGCTCATCAATGATCACAACAATAAATGGTAATGGCGTTAATGTGACAGGAGGTTCACCATCGACAAGATCAACGGTTGGATCAACAATCGGCTCCCCTTTATCAATAGCATCTTGTACTTTCTTATTAAAGCCCGCGATATTTCGCACACCCATTGCAGCCATAAGAGGATAGCGCCGCTCCATTTCTGCAACACACCAACGTAGAGCATTTGCCGCCTCTTTCATATCCGTTACTACTGGTGTCAAAAGGTGAGGAATATCTTCGTAAATCGACAGTTCCAACATTTTTGGATCGACCATTATCATTCGAACTTGTTCAGGTGTCGATTTATAAAGCAAACTCAAGATCATTGCATTTACAGCAACTGACTTACCTGAACCAGTGGTACCAGCGACTAATAAATGAGGCATTTTCTCTAGATTTACAGAGACCGGTCGACCCGCGATATCCTTACCTAGTGCCATCATTAATGATGACTTACTGTTCTCATACTCTGCTGACCCTAATATTTCACGTAAACGAACAATATCGCGATGTTCATTTGGAATTTCTATTCCTATTAAAGGTTTTCCTGGAATAACTTCTACAACCCTAACACTGGTTATCGATAAAGCTCTCGCCAAATCTTTCGCTAGACCAGTAATTCGACTTACTTTGATACCTGCTGCAGGTTGAAGTTCAAATCGAGTGACCACTGGGCCAGGTTGAACTTCCATAACTTGAACTTCAACACCAAAGTCTTTTAGTTTTAATTCAACTTGGCGAGAAAGCGCTTGCAGGGCTTCTTCACTATACCCTTGTTTAGCTTTTCCGGGCATATCTAACAAAGCTAGAGCGGGCATACTGCCTGTTTCTGGAGTTTCAAATAAAGGAACTTGACGCTCTTTTTCTTCCCGTTTACTCACTTCTGTAGCCTGAATCGTCGGTTCTACCCTAACCTTTTCACGCTTCTGTATTTTTTCACTTTGCTCTCGGAAGTTAGTTTCACGTTGTTGTTTGGTTCTTTTTGCCAATAAATCACTCTTAAACTCCCTGATCCAACGAGAGATAACCGTAGCGATAGTTAAAGCTGTCGCTCCAAGGCGGTCAATCACCATCAACCAAGACAAGCCTGTAAATAGCGTAATTCCTGTTAACAAAATGGCTAAAAGTAATAACGTCGTCCCTGATGAGCCAAAGATAGACTCAAAACCAAGCCCAACAACTTGACCTAATACGCCGCCAGCACCTTCGGGTAAATAGTCAATAAACCTAGCTAAACTCAAAGTTGAAAGGCCGCTCGCTGATACCAAGGCCATAATCAAACCAACAGCTTTAATTAGCCAAAAGTGTAGCGCACCTTCTGAATCAGCACGTCTTCCCCAGCTGAACAATAACCAACCACTAAAGCCGACCATTAGTGGTGATAAATAAGCAGGTACGCCAAACAAGAACAGTAAAGTATCTGATAACCATGCGCCCACAATACCCCCACGATTAACGATTACGTCATTGGTACCCGTAGTTGTCCATGCAGGATCTGTAGGATGATAGCTTGATAATGACAACAATAAATAGGCAGCAAGTGCTAGCGCTAAAATTAACGCTGCCTCACGTAAGCGAAAGCTAATCGCGCCAGAATTAGCTTGCAATTTATCATCATCCTTAACTCGCGTCGCTTGTGCCAAAGTACTATTTCCAATAATGCCAACAAATTAACGACTGATTTTAACACAGCTAATAAACTAATATACTTTACGAACGCAACACCAATGAGTACCCTTAAGGTAATTAAATATTAATCTTTGGAGATCTCCCCATGGCTGAAAGCAAGCATTGTCGTTTACTTATTCTAGGTTCAGGCCCTGCAGGTTATACCGCAGCAGTTTATGCTGCTCGTGCAGCACTAGAACCAGTTCTGATTACAGGTATCGAACAAGGCGGTCAATTAACTACAACAACAGATGTAGACAACTGGCCAGGAGACGATCAAGGTGTTGAAGGCCCTGAGTTAATGCAACGCATGCAGCGCCATGCAGAGCGTTTTGGCACTGATATTATTTTTGATCACATTCACACTACCGATCTAAGCCAACGCCCTTTCAAATTAACGGGTGATGCCGGTGAATATACTGCTGATGCACTCATCATTGCCACTGGTGCTTCAGCTAAATACTTGGGAATGGAGTCTGAAGAGTCATTCAAAGGTCGCGGTGTTTCTGCTTGTGCAACTTGTGATGGTTTCTTCTACAAAAATCAACCTGTTGCTGTCGTTGGTGGTGGTAATACTGCTGTTGAGGAAGCCTTATACCTATCTAATATCGCTTCTAAAGTAACAGTCATTCATCGCCGTGATAAGTTTAGTTCTGAAAAAATATTAAGCGCCCAACTTCTTAAGAAAGCTGAAGAAGGCAACGTTGAGATTTTGTGGAATTCACAACTTGATGAAGTACTTGGTGACGATGCCGGCGTAACAGGTTTACGTGTAAAAAATGTGCAAGATGATTCAACTTCTGAAGTCTCAGTTCAAGGTGTATTTATTGCTATCGGCCACAAACCTAATACCGACATCTTTGCTGGTCAATTAGATATGGACCATGGTTATATTACTCAAACGCAAGGTACACAAACAAGTGTTCCTGGCGTATTCTCAGCAGGCGATGTATCCGATCAAATCTATCGCCAAGCAATTACATCAGCTGGTGCGGGTTGTATGGCGGCATTAGATGCTGAACGCTTCTTAGAAAGCGAAAAGTAGATCAAGCAACTCATCACTCAGGGTAGAGAGTCTCTACCCTGAGCAACGTAGGGGAGGAACCATAATGGCTAATTATCAACATATCCTCATTGCGGCAGATTTTTCTGAACATAACCATGCTGTTATGCAGCGGGCAAAAGAACTTGCTGCGAGCCATCAAGCTAAATTAAGTATCTGTCATATTGTTGAAGACTTCCCAATTGCTGACTTTGCCTATGAGCCGATGATTAGTATCGACATAGATATGCGTGATGCTCTGGTTGATTCAGGTAAAAAGCAACTATCTGAACTAGCAAAAACACTCGCCATCTCTGAACAGAATCAGTTGTTAGAGCTTGGTAGCCCAAGTTACGATATTGTTCGTCTCGCCGATGAAAATAAAGTCGATCTCATTATCGTTGGCTCTCATGGCAGACATGGAATAAAGATGCTATTGGGTTCAACAGCAAACTCGGTATTACATCACGCTAAATGTGATGTCTTAGCGGTCAAACTACCTGAAGAGTAAATTACTTCCTAAACTCTTCAAACAAGCCATACTTCCAACTACGCATAGCTAAAATAGCTGTCGTCCCACGCCTTTGCTCAAGAGGTAGGGTAGCTTCTTCGCTATTGAGCTCATCAAACTCACGAGCTAACTGCAATAATTTACGGTGGAAAATGGCCGTTGCTTCTTGACTCAACATACCATTAATAACGATTAACTTTTCTTGCTGCTCAGTAAATTGAGTATTAAAAAAATCTGCAGCGAGTTTTTGCTGAAAGAATTGTTGTATCGGGCCATTATCATGCCATTTAAAATTAGAGGCGACGCGTAATTTAATTCTATTTCCAGGCAATAAATCAATTAGCTTTAAATTATCCAATAATGCCAAATAGCGAATACATTGTGGCTCAGTGAAATTAAAGTTTTTCATCAAGTGAGGCATTGTCCAATGATTTAACACGCATACCGTTACTAATAACAATGCGCTGTCAGCCACAATTTGTTGCTCCTGTTCTAGCGACAATTCTGTCAACAACATTCGAGTATCATTATTCATCATGACGACAAGATCGGAAATTTCTAACTCCATCATCTGGCAAATGATATCAAGCCTTTCTAAAGACAAACGGTGTTCTGAAAATAAGCGTTTAACACTCGCATGAGACAAATTAAGCTGCTTTGCGACATCACTATACGCCAGACCGTGTGACTTTAATGCTCGCTTTAAGGTAGTAATAAGTTTTACAGTCTGCGCCATATATAGACACCCCTAGTCCTAAAATCACAAAAGGTAGCATATATTGCAACTGTTATTCTAAAATAATGCTACTTGGCATTATAAGTCGCTTTATTCTATTTTGGTCTCTAAGATTGACACCTAACTACTTCTGTACGGATAACGGACAATATGACTTCTCTTTTTAAAACCAAAGGTTTCTTTGCCTTTATTTCGATGATATTCCTAAATGCCTTCGT
>CALCCU010000043.1 GCA_937900515.1 uncultured Gammaproteobacteria bacterium
TTTACGACCAGAGTTACGATGACGCATATCTCAATACCTTATTTTTGTTCTAATGATGCTGGCGGCCAGTTATCAAGGTGCATACCTAAAGATAAACCTTTTGACGCTAATACATCTTTAATTTCAGTTAATGATTTTTTACCAAGATTAGGTGTTTTCAATAGTTCCATTTCAGAACGCTGAATTAAATCACCAACATAGTAAATATTTTCGGCTTTTAAGCAATTTGCAGAACGAACAGTTAAATCTAGTTCATCTATCGCCTGCAACAATGCTGGATCAACAGTATCTTGTACTTCTTCGACTTCTGGCTCTTCAATAACCGTGAAGTCAACGAATGAAGAAAGCTGGTCACTTAAAATTGTAGATGCATATTTAATAGCATCCTCAGCATCAAGTGTTCCATCTGTGTCAACATCAAGAATTAACCTATCTAAGTCCGTGCGATTTTCAACACGAGCACTTTCAACAGCATATGTAACCATATTAACTGGGCAGTATGATGCATCTAAGTATAGCTGACCTATAACGCTATCTTCATCTTCGCTTGTAACACGAGTGTTAGCAGGCGAATAACCACGACCTTTTTTGACTTTAAATGTGATAGCTAATGTACCACCTGTCAAGTTTGCGATAACATGTTCTGGGTTAGCAACTTCAACGTTATGAGGTAGCTGAATATCAGCTGCAGTTACAGGGCCCACGCCTTCTTTGTTGACAGTAAGAACAACTTCATCAAGCTCATGCATTTTAAATGCAAGACCTTTCATGTTTAGCAATACATCAAGCACGTCTTCTTGAACACCATCGATCGCAGAATACTCATGAACCACACCATCAATTTGAGCTTCAACTACTGCTGAACCTTCCATTGAAGAAAGCATGATGCGACGCAATGCGTTACCTAACGTATGCCCAAAACCGCGTTCGAGTGGTTCTAGTACAAGACGCGTACGGGTATCACTAATTTTCTTTATATCTACCAAACCTGGCTTTAGAAACTGACTCGTAAAAGTAGCCATTTATATTCCTCTAATTAAACTCATAGATGAGTTTACTTAATTCTATTTCGAGTAAAGCTCTACAATTAAGTGCTCGTTGATGTCTGCTGACAAATCAGAACGCTCAGGAACATGCTTATATGTACCTTGCATTTTTGTCGCATCAACTTCTACCCAGTCAGAAAAACCATTTTGAGTAGCTAAATCAAGAGCAGCTTTAATACGAATTTGGTTTTTACCAGCTTCACGAACTGCAATAACGTCATCAGCTTTAACTTGGTAAGAAGGAATGTTAACCTTAGCACCATTGACAGTAATTGCGTTATGACGAACCAACTGACGTGACTCACTACGCGAAACACCAAAACCCATTCTGTATACAACGTTATCTAAACGACTTTCTAACAACTGAAGTAAGTTCTCACCAGTAGAACCTTTCATATTGTCAGCTGACTTGTAGTAAAGACGGAATTGCTTTTCTAACACACCGTATACACGACGTAGCTTTTGCTTTTCACGTAACTGTGTTGCGTAATCTGATAAACGTCCACGACGTTGGCCATGCTGACCCGGTGGAAACGCACGATTTTCGATCGCGCATTTAGACGTATAACATTTCTCGCCTTTTAAAAACAACTTTTCGCCTTCACGACGACATAAACGACATTTTGCACCAATATATCGTGCCATAATGATTATCTCCTAAATTATACTCTGCGACGTTTCGGCGGGCGACAACCATTATGCGGAATAGGTGTAACGTCTGTAATATTGTTGATTTTAAAGCCCAAGTTGTTCAATGCACGAACAGCCGACTCACGACCTGGACCTGGACCTTTAATTTCAACATCAAGATTTTTCATTCCGAAACCTTGCGCAATCTCACCAGCTTTTTCTGCAGCAACCTGCGCAGCAAAAGGCGTGCTCTTACGAGACCCACGGAAACCAGAACCACCTGCAGTAGCCCATGAAAGAGCATTACCTTGACGATCTGTGATTGTAATTATTGTGTTATTGAATGATGCATGCACATGAGCCACACCATCTACGACATTCTTTTTAACACGTTTACGTTGACGTGCTGTTGAATTTGCCATCGAATAGTCCTACCTTATTTAATCATACGACGAGGACCTTTACGAGTCCTTGCGTTTGTTTTAGTACGTTGACCACGAAGAGGTAAACCTCTACGGTGACGAACGCCACGGTAGCAGCCCAAATCTTTCAATCGTTTAATATCCATAGATACTTCACGACGAAGATCACCTTCAACGGTGAATTTAGCTACTTCTGTACGAAGAGCTTCGACTTCTTGGTCCGTTAAGTCTCTTACTTTTGCATCGCGTGCTACGCCCGCATTATCACAGATACTCTGTGCGCGAGTTAGACCGATACCATAAATAGATGTTAACGCGATCACCGTGTGCTTTTGCACCGGGACGTTTATTCCTGCAATACGAGCCATTGAGCTACCCTAAATTCTTCTTATGTGAACAGAGAATTTTAACATACAAATCCAGTGTCCGACAACAAATTAATTATCGTGGCGTCTATTTAACCTCGACGCTGCTT
>CALCCU010000044.1 GCA_937900515.1 uncultured Gammaproteobacteria bacterium
TTATATATACATGGTTTTATTTCAAGGCCTGAGTTGCTCAAGCCAGTGTTATTTGGAGGTGCAATCGGTGCAGGTATTGGCGTAAGCATTGGCGTATTTTTTTATTATCTTCTAGTTAATATCTCAAAAAGAGCAGGGATAACTCTTGGTATATTGTTGTGTTTGTTAGTGGCAGGCGGAATGGTACTTCAAGCAACTCAGTTACTGTCACAAGCCGACTGGCTACCAAGTCAATATCCTCTGTGGGATACATCATATTGGGTGAGTGAAAGCTCTATGATTGGGCAATTACTCTATGCTTTAGTGGGCTATGAAGCGACGCCGACAGCTATTCAAGTTATTAGCTACATTACTGCTGTTAGTAGTATTTGTATATTGGCATACTTTTCACATTTATCGACACTGCGACATAAAAAATGAAATTATTACCGAATCTTAGCCTTGCACTATTAGCACTTGTTTTGAACACACCTGTCTTAGCAGATGGTACAAGTATTGATAAGGTCTACCATCCGTATGTACAGCCACTAGAACGTGAAGTTGAATTGCGTATGATTTCGGCTAATGGCGAAGAAAAGTACCGTTTAGGCCTCGGCAAATCATTATCCGACAGATTATTTATTGAAGGCTATTTGATTACCACTAACACGAATAGTGACAACCTAGATTTTGATGCTTATGAAATAGAGTTGAAATATCAATTAACTGAACAGGGTGAATACTCTGCAGACTGGGGAGTTATTGCGGAACTGGAAAAAGCACATAGTAATGATATTTGGGAAGCTAAAGCGGGTCTAATATCTGTAAAAGAGTGGGGGAGATGGGTTGGAACAGCCAACTTCTTGGTGATTTATGAGTGGGGTGATTTAATCGAAAATGAAATAGAATCCTCGCTAGCCCTGCAAGCACGCTATCGTTATTCACGCTTTTTTGAGCCTGCTATAGAATTATATAGCAGTCAAAATACTCGAGGACTAGGACCTGTTGTAATGGGTGATATTAAGCTCTCGGGAAGAAAAAAACTACATTGGGAAGCAGGAGCTATTTTAGGTCTGGACACTAAAACAGCTGATAATACGTGGCGATTATTAACTGAGTTTGAGTTTTAAACGTTACTCAGATTCGTGTTGCATTCTATTACCTAACTCTTCCCATAGTGAGAGTCGAGATGCGTTACCAACACGTTTACCTGTGCCTCGTGACTTTGCAAGCCAAAGGCCAGCACCATTAAAACTGTATACAGGAACAAGATCTTTTCTGTTAGTTGCCAATTTAATTTCGGTATCAATATTATCAAGTACAAGTGGAATTGAACGCTTGCTTTCAAAATACGTTAACACCATATGAGCTTGATCGAGTTCAACCGCCTTAACATAGGTAATACGTAATCTCTCTTCATCAACACCGAGCTCTTTCAAAGTGAAGTATTTAGCTATCGAATAATCTTCACAGTCACCTGCACCAATACTTAGAGCCTCAATTGGGGTTGCCCAATAATCTTCTTTTTGCCACAAATTAATATCGTTCATAAATAATAAGTTTGTATTAAAAAAGTTATTTACTACATCTAGTTTTTCAAGATCGGTTAAGTTTTTATTTTCAGCAACCAGTGTTTGCCAACTTTCTATTCGTTGACGAGCAAAGCGATTATATTGTGCTTCTATTTTAGCTAACAACGTTTGACTTATATTAAGTTCAGCGATCAGTGGTAATGACAGGGTCAAACCTGCCATTACTAGACTGATGAACATTGTCTGGCGTAATAAGCGAACAATCATAGTTAAGCTGTCTTAACGTCCAATTGCATAAATATGTGATGCTTTCACACGCTCAAAATCTTCATCTGATTGAACACTTTCTGCAATCACTTTGATATCTAAGAAACCAGTCACTTCATACATGATTTCAAGTAAATCAGACTTGTTATTATTGAGGCTAATTTCAGAGGTTAGGTCACGTGCTAATCTAATATAACTTACATTTAAGTCTTTTAATAAGCTGATTTCAATGATATCTGATGAATAACGTTTCAATAGGGTAGTAGCACCGAGAGAGCGAACAAACTGACTAAAATCACTGAATGCAGTTAAGTTTTTTGATGCAGCATAAGCCGTAACACTAAATGCTAGTAACTCAGGTTTAATGCTAGTAGATTTTAAACGAGAGTTTAACCATCTACGAAAATCATTTGACGCTATTGCAGTCATTGATAGATTGATTGTAACGGGAACCGCTTGCTGATTCTGTTCCATTAAATCTATTATTTTGTTAACAATACATTTGTCCAGTTTTTCTTCCAAATCAAACTCTTGAGCCATCGAAAAGAAGGTGCCTATCGCAAGGTTGTTACCTTGACGGTCTTTTACAATAGTAAAGGCTTCTTGCATCACTTTAGTAGCACTACTACCATCATAGTTATAGGCATCAGAAGTGAGCGTGATTTCTGGAGTGTCATGGTCTATTACAGCATTAATTGTTGACTTCCAGTCTTGATCACTCATAGAACGAATACTGTCATCTTTGATGGTGTAAGCATTATTACCGACAAGTTTTGATTCTTCATAAGCTTCGACCATTGCGGGTAATAGTTTGTCGAATTCACTGCTTCGAGTGAATTTTATAATGCCAAAATGAATCAAATCATCAATATGATGGACTATGCCGAGTTGGTTAATTTTCTCTTGAAGCTGTTGGGCATAAGCATGTATTTGATTATGATCAAACTCAGGAAAAAGCATGGCAAATTCAGAGCCATATAAACGGTATCCCGTCACTTCACCGCCTTCATCCCTAGCAAGTAGCTTTGCAAAATCAACCAAAATGGCATCAACTTCTGTGTTACCTCGTTCCTTAGCAATATCAGCCAAGTTGTCAAACTTTAGGAATCCAGCATAACCTGTTTGACCAGCAATCAGGAGCTGTTTTAAGTCGGTATCAAAGCTTGTTTTGTTGAATAATCGTGTTAATGGATCACGCTTGACACTATCATTAAGCGACTCAAGCTTGCCATTCAATCTAGCAATCATTTCACCAATTTTTCCAGACATACTATTCATCGCTTGAGCGACATTTTTTATTTCTGTTGTCCAAGGAAGGGTGATTGAGGTGAAATGTCCAGCAGAGATTTCATTTGCTTGTTTTTGAATATTTTTAAGTGATTGCAAAGTAAATCTAAGTGCGATCATTAACAATAAAATAGTGGCGAGTAAAATAAGTAATGAATATTTTAGCGTCGTCTTACCTTGCTGATATAACTTGAGGTAGGCATAACCGGGGTTGGTTGTGATATATAAAGTGCCTGAAATAGACCAACCAGAACTTATTTCCGACACGGCAGTAGCGACTTCCATCGGCATCAGTTTGATTAACCAATTTGGTACCTCATCCATTTTGTCACTATTGGTTAATGTGATTAAGTTATTGCCGTCTACATCTACTAAACGCATTTCTTTATAATAACCACGATCAAAAATAGCGTTCATCATCGTCCTAATAATAGGATCTTTATCATCGGCCATATGTGGACTGAGTGACAAGCCAAGTGATGTTGCCGTATTCTGGACATGAACCTCAGACTCGACTTCTAAATAGTCTTTAATATTATTCATGCTCAGGGCAAAGCTGACTGAGAATACTATAAAGAAAATAAAGCTTATTAATATGAGTAATTGTTTAGATAGGGACATAGTTCACCTAATAAATTCAAGTTCGACCTCTAACAATACCGTTTAGGCTCACCTCAGGCAAACAAATAATTGATGAAGTTGTGCACTCGATTATAAGTCTATGAGATCAAATAGATTAG
>CALCCU010000045.1 GCA_937900515.1 uncultured Gammaproteobacteria bacterium
AAACTTGAACAAATTGATCGGCCTCTGGCGCAATTAACTAGCGCTATATCTGAGTTAAAGGTACGGCGTAAAGAGGCGTCTTGCCTGTTACAAAATAAATTATTTGAGCAGTATCAATTTTTAAATCAGCAGGGTGAGAGCAAGAACTTAATTACATTGTTTAAAGATACAGCACAACGAATACCTCCAGCAGGTGCAGGGGAATGTGCTGCCCCTAAGTTACTACAGTATGCATTTAAAAATGGCCTTAGGCCTGTGGCAATGGCCGAATTTTGGTGGGGTGTTTCTCCTCAATCAGAGGTGAGAAAACATAAACAATTTTATCCAGCTTGCCAAGGTAAGTGTCAACCAATCCTGACTCATATGCTAGATGGCATTGCTATGGATACCAATCCATTATTGAATAACCCTGCAGTCGATAAATCGATAGAAATCATCTATCAAGATGATGTTATGGTAATAATAAATAAACCCTCAGGTTTGTTATCGGTACCAGGGAAAAGTATTGATGATTCAGTCTATTCCAGAATGAAGCTGGCTTTCCCTCATGCTAATAGTCCACTGATTGTACATCGCCTTGATATGTCTACATCTGGCTTGATGGTTATTGCTTTGACGAAACAAGCACACCAGTTTCTTCAAAAACAGTTTATTAACCGCACTGTAGATAAACGTTATGTGGCCGATCTTGCTGGTATTTTGTTAGCAGATAAGGGAACTATTTCGCTTCCATTACGAGTAGATCTGGATGATAGGCCTAGGCAATTAGTCTGTTATGACTATGGTCGCCATGCCGAGACTGACTGGAAGATCATCAGTAGGACAGCTACAAGTACTCGCGTCTATTTTTATCCTAAGACTGGGCGTACCCATCAGCTACGTGTCCATGCAGCACATACACTTGGACTCAATACCGCAATTGTTGGTGATGACTTATATGGTAATAAAGCTGATAGATTGCACCTTCATGCAGAGTCACTAACTCTTATCCATCCAATTGATAGAACGCAGCATACCTACCAAATTAATCCTAGTTTTTAGAAATATGATTTGTAACAAATAGTATTGTTATTTGTCATTATATTTAAATAGACTCTGGGATATTACTAATGCGTTATTTAGTTGTTTTATTACTTCTACTTGCAACTAATCTGCAGGCACTTGAATTGACTAGCTCGAGCAGTCAAGCGATTGTAGTTGAGCTATATACATCGGAAGGCTGTAGTAGTTGTCCGCCTGCAGATAAGTGGTTATCAAGATTAAAGCATGATCCTCGTGTTTTTAAGAGCATTATCCCTATGGCGTTTCATGTTGACTACTGGGATGATTTAGGCTGGAAAGACCCTTGGGCGCAAGAGGCCTTCTCAAACCGACAACGTCAGCTTTCTTTATCTTTAGCAACACCATCAGTCTTTGCTGGATTATTATCACAAGTCTATACGCCTGCTTTTTTAGTCTCCAGTCAGGAGTGGACTAAGTGGCGTGATTATAGTGTTTTTCCAGCAGTGCCTCAAAAGGTAACAGGGATACTAAATGCATCTGATGAAGATGGTGTACTTACAGTGACATATTCTAAGACAGGAGATTATGAACTCAATGTAGCCTATCTTGGAATGGGGTTGGAAAGTGAGGTTACCGCTGGTGAAAATCATAATCGTCATTTAAAACATGACTTTGTCGTACTAGATCATTTTAAAGTCGCAGGCTCGAATACATGGAAGCTGACGCTACCTGAACAGCCAAAGAAAGGACAAAAACAGACTGCGATTAGTATTTGGCTGACTAAGTTAGATTCGTATTATATCGAACAAGCCGTCGCTAGTTTGTTACCTTAAACGATCGATAAATAAGCCCCAATGAGTTGGGGCTTATTAGGTAATCATTTCTACAAATAAAGACTAACGCAAGGTTCTACTGAATAAGTTAAGTGCCAATTGATAGCCTAGTTGTGCTGTTTGAGCATCATAACGTCCACCGTCACCTTCATCACGCATAAAAGCGTGTCCAGCATTGAACTCATGCCATGTAAAGGTAATGTCGGTTGCATTTAATTCTTGATAGATTTTCAACAGACCTTCAGCTGGAATATGATTGTCTTGCTTACCCCAAATCATTAATAATTCGCCCTTGATATCATCAAGACGTTCCATACTGTGCTGGCCTGGTTGATTAGGGATGGTTTGAATATGTAAATCAGTACCATAAAAACATGCCGCACCCTTAATTTCGGGCTGCAACGCTGCTCTGAATGCTAAATGACCACCAATGCAGTAGCCCATTGCACCGATTTGGTTATTGCACCAGTCTTGCTGTTGTAGGAACGCAATCATCGCTTGGTTGTCAGTATCATAACCTTCGATATTTTTACTATGTTTGTCGTCGTTTCCTTTTTCACGGCCTGCATCATCATAGGCTAGCACAGTACCAATAGGGTTTAATTCATGAAATACTTCTGGTACTAGAACGGCATAACCTTGGCTAGCCATGAATTTAGCCGCACGTTCAATAGGCCCAGTTTGTTGAAAAATTTCAGAATAAAATAGAATAGCTGGGTAGCTACCTTCACCTACTGGTCGGTGGATATATGTACGCATCACCCCTGTAGGCGTATCTAGATCAGCAAAGTCGCTTTGAACTCTCATAATTGGCTCTTTAGTTACAAAAATAAAAGCGCTATTGTACAACTATTTAAGCCTAGCTCCCATATACAATAAGCATTGACACTCTATTTCTTGGAATGATTACCTAATAAGCCCCAACTCATTGGGGCTTATTTATCGCTC
>CALCCU010000046.1 GCA_937900515.1 uncultured Gammaproteobacteria bacterium
ATACACCTTAGCCGTACCTTCGTATGTATACGATGCGGGTGTTCACTCCTTTGCTGATATCGTTAAGTATCAGGATGAGTTTAAAGGCCGCTTATATGGTATTGAGCCAGGTAACGATGGTAACCGCCTTATCCAGAGCATGATTGATGACAATGCTTTTGACCTCAAGGATTTCTCATTGGTTGAGTCCAGTGAAGCAGGCATGATGTCGCAAGTCAGCCGAGCTATCCGCCGTAATGAGTGGATTGTGTTCTTAGGTTGGGAGCCACATCCAATGAACGCTAACTTCGATTTGAAATACCTTGATGGTGGTGACGATTTCTTTGGTCCTAACTATGGCGGTGCGAGTGTCCACACAAACGTTACAAAAGGCTACACGCAAGCTTGTCCAAATATGGGTAAGTTATTGTCAAACCTAGAGTTTACGCTAATGATGGAAAACGAAGTCATGGGTAGCATTCTAGATGATAACCAAAAGCCAGAAGTTGCTGCTCGTGAATGGTTACAAGCTAACCCAGCGGTATTGAGCACGTGGTTAGATGGAGTAACGACGTTGGATGGCTCTAAATCTGGCGAAGTTGCGGTACTTGAATACCTGCAACAGTAAGCGGAGAGAAACTATATGGATTGGTTAACCGATCATAAATTACCGCTTGGCGATGTGATGGAGCGTTTTGTCGATTGGCTGACGCTCAATGCGGCAGGGGTCTTTGATACGATCTCTATTTCATTAGAGTGGGTTATTACCTTGCTGGTTGACCTATTCCAATGGTTTCCGCCCATGGCAATTGTCGCGTTTACCGCGGCAATTGCATACGCCTTACACCGTAGTGTTGGCTTGGTTATTTTTATCGTAGCCTCGCTTTTACTCATCCTGAATTTGGGTTATTGGGAAGAGATGCTGGAGACGTTAGTCTTGGTGCTGACGGCAACGGCGTTATCCATTTTAATTGGCGTGCCTGTAGGTATCTTAGCGGCTCATAAACCGTGGTTATACACTATCATGCGTCCTATCTTGGATTTGATGCAAACGGTCCCGACCTTTGTGTACCTTATCCCTACGTTAGTGTTGTTTGGCTTAGGCGTTGTACCGGGTTTAATTTCTACCATTATATTCGCGATAGCCGCGCCTATTCGGTTGACTTACTTGGGTATTAGTAAGGTGCCAGAAGAGTTGATTGAGGCGGGGAAAGCCTTTGGTGCTAGCCCATCTAAGCTGCTCTTTAAAGTAGAAATACCCGCGGCGATGCCGAGCATCATGGCAGGCATTACTCAGTGCATCATGCTGTCTTTGTCCATGGTTGTTATCGCGGCCTTGGTCGGTGCGGATGGTTTAGGAAAGCCCGTTATTCGAGCGCTGAATACGGTCAATATTTCACAAGGCTTTGAAGCCGGTTTGGCCATAGTGCTTGTCGCTATAATTCTGGACCGTATCTGTAAAGCGCCAGGCAGCAAGCAAGAGGGTTAATGATGACAACAGTAATCAATATAGAAAACCTCGATGTTGTGTTTGGTGGCCAGCAAGCCCAAACCTTAGCGTTAGTAGATCAAGGGAAGACTCGTGATCAAATCCTTGAACTGACGGGCGATGTGGTCGGGGTGCAAGGTGCAAGTATTCAAGTACAAGAAGGTGAAATCTGTGTGCTTATGGGGCTGTCAGGTTCTGGCAAATCCAGCTTGTTGCGCGCAGTGAATGGCCTTAACACCATTAGCCGAGGCAAGTTGGAAGTGCGCGATGGGGATCGTGTGGTGGATCTGGCTAATTGTGATGCGGCTACGCTTCGTCACATGCGCAGTAAGCGCGTTTCAATGGTGTTTCAAAAGTTTGCATTGATGCCATGGCTAAGCGTGTTGGATAACGTAGCTTTTGGTCTAGAAATGCAGAACGTGCCCAAAAAAGAACGCCAAAACCGAGCATTAGAAAAGCTTGAAATGGTGGGCTTGACGGAGTGGAAGGATAAGTTCCCGCACGAGCTGTCTGGAGGGATGCAGCAGCGCGTAGGTTTAGCGCGCGCCTTTGCGATGGATAGCGATATTTTGTTAATGGATGAGCCGTTTTCGGCGCTGGATCCCTTGATTAGGGCGCAATTGCAAGATGAGCTGATTGAGTTGCAGCAGCGCCTTAAAAAGACCATTTTATTTGTGAGTCATGATTTGGATGAAGCGCTCAAAATTGGTACCAATATTGCCATTATGGAGTCTGCTAAAATCATTCAGCACGGCAAGCCGGAAGATATAGTGCTCAACCCAAGCAATCAGTATGTTCAGGATTTTGTCGCCCATACTAATCCGTTAAATGTACTGTGTGGCTCCTCGTTGATGACGCATGTTAATGATTTACCGCAAACTGAACAGGGGGTATTGCTGGATGCGTCTACTGAAACCCTTGCACAACTTGCCGATGACGGCTCGGTCGTATCGGTAAGTCGTTCGGGCGAGCCACTAAATGTACGCCGTTGGAAAGAGGGTGACGGCTTTGATGCAGTGAAAGAAACGAGTGTCATGATGGTGTCACCAGATATTTCGATGCGTAATGCCATGGAGCTGCTTTATTTGACGGGGACGGCTGTTATATTGGCTGAAGCGGACAAAATGGTAGGCGTGCTATCTGATAAAGACTTTTACCATGCTTTGCTCGGCAAGCATTTTTCTTCCCCTATCGTTGAGCAGATTGCTTAGATTCTAGTCCTTTTATAATGTAGCGGTCTGGTTTAGGCCGCGCATTTTTCTTCGCTTTAGTGCGGTTCCTTCCTGCGTCCTAACTCCCTCTGTGCACGTTGTTTAGCACTTCTTTTATTGATTTCTCATCTTAATTTTCTGAATTTAATG
>CALCCU010000047.1 GCA_937900515.1 uncultured Gammaproteobacteria bacterium
TATTGAGGTCAGTATTGTTGATGACGTAGTAGTCACCGAGGTAAGCGACCTTGAAGTAACGTCATCACCTGTAGTCACTACTGTCACTGAACAAGACACTATAAAATCGGTTCTTACACAAGAAAAGTTAGATCTACGTTCTCAATATATGGAGTGGGCAAAGTATACTCACCAAGAGTTATTACGTCAGATGGATTTAAGACGGATGCATATTGATGAACTGACTCCTGCAAAAGTACGAGAGCAATTATCTGCTATTGTGAATGAGATAATTACTGGTATTTCAAGTCAATTACCCGCTGATATTGTGCATACAGAATTGAGTAAAATTGTACTTGATGAGGCGGTTGGTTTAGGTGCACTTGAAGTATTATTAGCTGATCAAGATATTACTGAGGTTATGGTTAACGCCTATGACGATATCTATATTGAGAGAGGGGGCAGGCTGACAAAAAGTGATGTTGCGTTTACTAGTGATGCAGCGGTTATGTCGACGATTGAACGTATTATTTCACCCCTAGGTCGACGCATTGATGAAAGTTCGCCAATGGTTGATGCGCGTTTAGCTGATGGCTCACGTGTTAATGCAATTATTCCTCCTTTGGCCTTGAAAGGACCTTGTATCACGATTCGAAAGTTTTCAGATAAGAAATTAACGGACAGAGATTTAATTGCTTACGACACTATAAATGAATCAATGGTGACCTTTGTTCGTATGTGTGTGGAGCAAAAGAAAAACATTATTGTCTCTGGTGGTACGGGTTCTGGTAAAACCACATTATTGAATATTTTATCGAACTATATTCCTGCATCTGAACGTGTTATCACTGTGGAAGATGCTGCCGAGCTGAAATTAGTACAACCGCATGTCGTTTCACTAGAAGCTCGCCCTGCCAATATGGAAGGGCGAGGGCAAGTGACTATTCGTGATCTTGTTAAAAACTGTTTAAGGATGCGACCAGATCGAATTGTGGTTGGTGAGTGTCGTGGTGGTGAAGCGCTAGATATGCTGCAGGCGATGAATACAGGTCATGATGGCTCACTAACAACGGCCCATGCCAATACGCCACGCGATATGTTGCGACGTATGGAGGTTATGGTATTGATGGCTGGTATGGATTTACCTGTATCTGCAATCCGCGAACAAATTGCATCTGCTGTTCATATTGTTATTCAACAATCACGTTTCGGTGATGGGTCTCGTAAAATTACTAATATTAGTGAAATTACGGGTATAGAAAGTGGCAACGTACAATTGAATGAAATCTTCAAATTTCAGCAAGATGGCTTTGATGAACAGGGGCGTATTAAAGGTGATTTTGTGGCTACAGGTGTTGTTCCTCATTTTTATGATGAGTTGCAAGCGCGAGGTATTCAAGTTGATATGAGTATCTTTAAATCATGATAGATGAACTGATTAGTGTTGGCTTATTAGCGGCAATTGTACTGCTGACCTTTATTGCAATTATGGGGCTGATTTATAGTTCTGGAGACTGGATCGCTAGCTTCTCGGCTTTTTATAAACAAAAGTTTACTAAAAATGCCAATAATCAACTAGCTGATATGTTCGTATTTACGGATGCTAGCAATCTGTTTTTAATTAATGTATTAGCTCTGATATTAATACCTTCATTTTTACATTATGCATTTCAGTTGTGGGTTGTGACATGGAGTGCGCTAGGGGTGTTGTTTTTTATACCCAGTATTGTGTGGGCTTCATTAAGAAAGAAGCGCCTAGCTAAGTTTGAAGCACAATTACCAGATGCATTTTTGCTACTGTCAAGTAGCTTGCAATCTGGCGCAAGTCTTAATATGGCATTAGAACAAGTTACCGCTCAATCCCCCGTACCATTAAGCCAAGAGTTTGGTTTATTGGTTAAACGAATGCGCTTAGGTGTAACGCTAGAAGATGCGTTGATTGAGTTGGAACAACGATTGCCTATGCAGAGCTTTGTTATGGCCAGTTCGGCTATTCGTATTAGTCGAGAAGTTGGTGGTAATTTAGTTGAAACCATTCAGACTATGGCTAAAACCTTGCGCCGTAAAAAAATGATGGAAGGTAAAATTGATAGTTTAACGGCTCAAGGTAAAGCCCAAGGTACGTTTATGGCAATGCTACCTGTGATATTAGCGATATTATTGAGCTTTATAGAGCCTGAGGCTATGAGGAAGCTTTATACCACTACAGAAGGGCTGATTGTCTTAGCTATCATGGTTATTATGCAGATCCTTGGTTATGTGTTTATCCGTAAAGTAACGTCGATAGATACCTAGGAGAGGCACTGTTATGATTGATAATATAATGATGTTTTTATCAAATTTAAGTTATGACCTCCTAGCTTTATTTGCAGGATTAAGTCTAGGAGCTGCGGTTACTAGTACACTCATGATTATTGCTATTTTATTTGCGATGACCGCAGATGAAAATAGAAAGTATATGGATCCGCCTCCTTTGTTTATGATGCCTGTTTGGCCATTAGTGAGGCTGGTTACTTTCTTTGTAGGTAATAATTTACCAGCAGCATACTTAAATAAGCTGGATACGAAGTTACAAAAAAATGGTTTGAGCTTTGTCATGACGGGTGAAGATTACTTTTCTGTTTGCTTGGTATTTGCAATGGTACTACCAACGTTAGCCGCTATTACAATGGCAAGCTCAGGAAGTATTAGACCAGAATATTTAGTTATTCTCGCGTTACTAGGTTATATATTACCTGAGGCATGGGTAAGGGATTCTCGGCGGAAAAGAGATCGAGAAGTTGTTTCATCATTACCCATTTATTTTGATTATCTCAGCATGTGCGTGGATGCCGGACTTAATTTTTCTGGTGCCCTAAAACAAGCCGTTGATAAAGGTCCAAAAGGGGCCATGAAAAATGAATTTAGAATTGTACTAAGGGATGTAAACTCTGGACAGACAAGAGCAGATGCCTTAACGCGCATGGCCGAACGTATTGACCTGAAAGATGTAACCGTATTTGTAAGTGCAGTTATTCAAGCTGAAAAAATGGGTACGAGTATGCGTGATACTTTAATTATTCAAGCAGAGCAACGCTTGGATGAGCGGTTTCAACGAGCAGAAAAAATGGCAATGGAAGCACCTGTAAAGTTGGTTATCCCCTTAGTTGTCTTTATTTTTCCTTTAACATTTATGATTTTACTTTTTCCAATTGTTATTAGATTTATTGAGCAAGGTGCATTGTGAGGCATGGCAATATCATTGTGTCACGAGACGGCTTTGAAGTTATACGGCTAGACGGGATGCAAACGCAATCAATGAAAGAGCGTTTAGGTGGGCTATTAGTCTTAGAGCAAATAAAGACCAAGCAAGCTTTATGGATTGCGCCTTGTAATTCAGTGCATACATTTGGAATGAAATACACATTGGACCTTGTTTATATTGATAAAAATAAGCGAGTATGTGGTTTGGTTGAGCATGTAAAACCATGGCGAATAAGTTTTTTATTAAGAGCTAAAGCCGTGATGGAACTGATGGCTGGTAGTATTCATAACCTAAATATTCAACTTGGAGATAGTTGTATATGGCAAGATTAATTTACCTATTCTGTGTGATAGTGAGCTTATCAGCATGTACACAGAGCCCCGTAA
>CALCCU010000048.1 GCA_937900515.1 uncultured Gammaproteobacteria bacterium
ACCTGAATCAATATCACCGTCATAGTTAAAACTTGTATTGAAGTCAGATAAGTAATAACGAAGACGTTCTTTACCACCTGTAACAGCAAGTAATTTGCCATATAAAGAATCATCCCACTGCCAATCTAGACCTGCCTCAGAAAAGGCTTGATTGAATGCAATGCGGTGCCCGTCTCTTTCTGTCTCAGCTAATGTACCGTCTACATCAAAGATAATTGCTTTTAATTGTGTCATAGGGTCATTTCGTAGTTAATTATTAAATTAAATGGTATCAAATTTTTTACACACAAAGCAGTCTTTCTGTTATAGAATTGCGACTTGATTAGATGTTATAAGGCTGTACAAGATGGATTCAACAGAACTAAGCTCATTCACGCCCTATGTCGAGAAAAGCGGCGAAGAGTATATGAATGATGCACAAATTGCTCACTTCCGAGCCATCCTAGATAACTGGAAGTCTGAGTTAATGGAAGAAGTTGATCGCACTGTTTCACATATGAAAGATGATGCGGCGAATTTCCCAGATCCTAATGATCGTGCAACACAAGAAGAAGAATTTACACTTGAACTTCGTACGCGTGATCGTGAACGCAAGCTGATCAAGAAGATCAACCAATCCATAGATGATATTGATTCAGGTGATTACGGTTTCTGTGAGTCTTGTGGTACTGAGATTGGTATTCGACGTCTTGAAGCACGTCCTACAGCAAACTTATGTATTGATTGCAAAACATTGGCTGAAATCAGAGAAAAAAATCGCGTTTAAGCTTTCTAAGTCTTAGCTTAAATTCAACCTAATTTTAGGCAAAAAAAAGCCCCAGATGATTAATCTGGGGCTTTTTTATATCTAGGCTTGACTAAACCTTATAGATTGTCAGCATTTTTAGCTAGGTAATCTGCAACGCCAGCAGCATCAGCTTTCATACCTTCATCGCCCTTGTTCCAACCAGCTGGGCAAACTTCGCCATGCTCTTCATGGAATTGTAACGCATCAACTAAACGTAGCATTTCATCTACTTCACGTCCTAACGGTAAGTCATTTACTACTTGGTGACGAACGACACCTTCTTTATCAATTAAGAACGAACCACGTAAAGCAACACTTGCAGGGTGCTTAACGCCGTAGTTAGTCATGATAGAGTGATCTGTATCAGCAACTAATGGGAAATCGATTTGACCGATACCACCATCTTTAACGTCAGTGTTACGCCATGCAAAATGTGTGAATTGTGAATCAATAGATACACCGATTACTTGAACGCCACGTTCTTCGAATGCTGCAACACGGTGGTTGTGAGTAATAATTTCAGAAGGACATACGAATGTGAAATCTAATGGGTAAAAGAATAAAACAACGTATTTACCTTTATAATCTGACAATGAAAAGTTTTCATTGATAGTACCATCAGGCATCACTGCTGCTGCAGTAAAATCTGGCGCTGGGCTAGTTACTAGAACTGTCATAATTGCTCCTAAAATTCGTAATTATTGGGATTAAAAATCATCATAATGATGACTTGATGAATTACTGAGTAAAACACTCGGCTATGCTATCAATATCATTTGCTAATGTCTAATAACGATTAAGCATTACTTAGCTTTCATGAAGATATAAAAACTATTCTTCATGCGAAAGGTATATCAGCGAAACTGCAAGTAAGCTTAATTATTTTCTATAACGTGCTGGTCTCGATATTTTGTAGGAGAACAGCCAAAAAACTGAGTGAATCGGCGGCTAAAATGACTAAGATCATTAAAACCTGAGTTGTAACAAGCTTCGGTAATCGTCACTCCTCTTTTTATTTGTTTTTCAGCTTCTTGCAAGCGTAGCTGTTGCTGAAACTCACCGGGTGTGCAGCCAACTTGTTTTTTAAACTCTAGATACATACGACTTCGACTCATGCAGGCCAGTCGACACAACTGTTCTATATCTAATGGTATAGCTAAATTATTAACTAGATAATGAATAGCTGCTGTTACTCCAGATGAATCAGGCTTTTGCCTACAGTAGCTCAGTAAGACTTCTCGCCCTTGCTGACGCAATAACCTGATAATGAGTTCTGATACACCTAAATCCATCATCATTTCTTTATCAGGATGATTCTGAGTAAACAATGACACGAGTTTTTCTAATAACTGCTGAGTATCACTCGTATGATGAGTGTGCAGTGCTTGTGGCTGATATTGCCAATCATGATCGGCATTATCTAAAGTGGTGATATCCCTCATACGTTCAGCAATAGTTTCTATTCGCTCTTTTGGTATTTCTATTGTCAAACATGTAGTTGGCGCTAGTTCATTCGCTTCTGGGAAATCAATTTCCACCATACTTTCTGGTGGCATAACGAAAGATTCATGTGGCAAGAACACCCGACCTTCATCAGTAAGATCAACGCTATGCATGATCTTTTTACCCTGTACCATACCGCAGTACATTAGTTGCGAAGCATTCAGGCCAACTCGTGATGCAGTTCGATACGTATCGTAAATACTTAACTCAGAGTCTGAGCCTGTGAACGTAAGCTTATTTTCCACCAATGCAGATTCAGGCTTGCGTCGTTTAAGCAAACCGAATGGATCATCATGTATATTAGAAGTATTACTCATAGAGAGTAATTTTCTGATGCTATACTGAGTAAGTCAAGTTTTTGAACCTAAAAATGAATATGACTCTGGATTCTCAGTCAAGTGTTTAGGATTCTGAGACAACTAAACTTGGTAAATAAAGATTTATGCTCTGCGAGTGACATATAACTATTATTAGAGAGAAATAACTATGATTTATGCAAGACCAAATACTGAAGGTTCATTAGTTACCTACAATGAACGTTACGGAAACTATATTGGTGGTGAATGGGTTGCACCTGTTAATGGTGAATATTACAAAAATATCTCTCCTGTCACCGGTGAAGTATACTGCGAAGTCGCCCGCTCTTCTCCTGCCGATGTTGAATTAGCATTAGATGCTGCTCATGCTGCCAAAGATGCTTGGGCTAAGACTTCAATTACTGCGCGTTCAAATCTTCTTTTGAAAATTGCTGATCGTCTTGAAGAAAACCTTGAAATGATCGCCGTGTCAGAAACTTGGGATAACGGTAAAGCTGTTCGTGAAACGCTTAATGCTGATGTACCATTAGCAGTTGATCATTTCCGCTACTATGCTGGTTGTATTCGTGCACAAGAAGGCACAATGGGCGAAA
>CALCCU010000049.1 GCA_937900515.1 uncultured Gammaproteobacteria bacterium
AATCTTAACTCAAGGTGGTGGTGATAGCTTCAGCTTCAAACCTGACTTAGTAAGCAAGCTGATTTCGCTGGCGGTAATGCATCAGTTAAAGATGCGTACATCAGCTACGGTACAAAACTTGGTGGTACAAAAGCTGGCATTAAATTAGGTCAGTCACATATCCCATTCGGTTTAAACACTAAAATCAGCTCTAAATATATGACTTTCATGGATCGTCCTATGTTTGCTGATAGCTCAGTTTCACCAGCACGTTCAAGTGGTGCAGTTGCATCTTTAGCAGCAAAAGATTACTCATGGTCTCTAGCAGCTGGTCTACAAAGTGGTGGATTTAGCAGCTCTAACGGTGGTGACTTATACGAAGTTAACGGCAGTACATTTGCTGTACGTGGTTCGTTCTTACCTTACATGGAAGATAAAAATCACCTAGTTCAAATTGGTGCTGCAATCTTAACTCAAGGTGGTGGTGATAGCTTCAGCTTCAAACCTGACTTAGTAAGCCATGAAGATATTTATAAGCCAGTATCTTTAAGCAGCTCAGCAACTGAATTTGACGGTGCAAATGCATTTACAATTGATGCAATGGCTGTATACGGTTCATTCCACGCAATGGCTGAATACTTAGACCACACTGTTAATCAAGAAACAGCTAGTGACATTGACACAACTGCATTTGCAGTTGAAGCGGGTTATTTCTTAACGGGTGAATCTTTAAAATGGAAAAAAGGTTACACATCAGGAATCACACCTAAATCATCTACAGGTGCATGGCAAGTTGCGGCTCGTTTCGAAACACTTGAAATCGACCCTGGTTCAGCATCTGAAAGTGAATACGATAAGTTCACAGTTGGTGTGAACTATTACCCAACTTCAAACATTCGTTTAATGGTGAACTACGATACTATTACAGACCTTACTGTAAATGGTACAGGGTCAGACATCGAACCATCTGCACTTAAATTCCGTGCACAAGCATACTGGTAAGCAATTGCCTAAGCTTAAGCTAGTCACACAATTACGATTCATTTCGTAACGCTTTAAAAGCCCTATCCAATTTATTGGTTAGGGCTTTTTTTTAGCGTTTCTAAAAGCTACGTAAAGGACACGAATTAACATGCCTCACAATGAACTGATTAATGCTCAAATGCTAGAAAACATTCTAGATAATGGGTCGTTGACTCCTCTTTTCCAACCCATTGTTTCATTGAAAGAAAATAAAATTTATGGTTATGAAGCTTTAATTCGTGGCCCATCCGATAGTCCATTACATTCCCCCATCAACCTCTTCGATGCGGCAAGTAGAAACGGTCGCTTAGCTGAGCTTGATTTATTATGTCGAGAAATAGCCATTACAAAATTTGGCCAGCTTAAACTTGACGAAAAATTATTTATTAACACTATTCCTGAAGTGTTATTACAGCAAGATTACCAGCATGGTCTAACGTTAGACTTTATTAAAAAAGTAGGCCTATCTGCCAAACAAGTTGTTATAGAACTGACCGAACAATACCCGATTAATGATTACAAATTGATGCGTGATGCCACTGATCACTATCGTGAAATGGGGTTTTCAATTGCCATCGATGATTTAGGTGCGGGATATTCAGGCCTACGGACGTGGTCAGAGATTCAGCCAGACTTTGTTAAACTTGATCGACACTTCATACAAGATATTCACTTAGATAAAAATAAACGCCAATTTGTTCAGTCGATGATTGATATTGCCAAGGGTGTAAATTGCCAGGTGATTGGCGAAGGTATTGAAGTTCGAGAAGAATACCTAACATCAAACGCCATTAATATCGATTTTGCTCAAGGTTATTATTTTGGCCGCCCAGCTGCTGAAGTAAAACGTCACATCGAAACAGAATTATTTGCTAAAAGAAAGCCACCCACCAATTTAAATACTTACTATCCACGAGAAAACACCTTAGTTCGAAGCCTTTTAATAAACATACCTCCATTAGCATCTACAGACTCTGTAAATCATGCTGGAGAACGTTTTCAAAAATCGCCTGAACTTTCTGGCCTACCTATACTAAAAACAGATGGAACTGTTGCGGGGATGATTTGGCGCAATGAATTTATGACGCTATTTGCCAGTCGATACGGTCGAGAACTACATGGTAGAAAGCCTGTTAGCCTATTCATTGGCACAGAGCCGACTATTACTGACATTGATTTCCCTTTGAAAGAATTAAGTAAAAAAATAACCAGTCAAGATAGTTCTATCCAGTATGGACTATTCGTCATCACCGAGAATGGTAAATATCGAGGCTTGGGAAGCTTGATGGACCTTCTTAAACAAATAACAAATATGCAGATAACGACGGCTCGTCATGCTAATCCGTTAACTGGTTTGCCTGGTAATGTACCTATAAGTGAGCACACTACAATTGTGATTGATGAGGCGCGTGATACTGTAATGTGCTATTTCGACTTAGACAATTTTAAGCCCTATAACGATATTTATGGCTACGGAAAAGGCGATCAGGTCATTCGTAAAACAGCAAGTCTTTTGATGGAATATACTGACTCTGAGTTAGATTTTGTTGGTCATGTTGGCGGTGATGACTTTGTAATATTATTTGAAAGTGAAAATTGGCAGCAACGATGTAGTGAGATCTTGTCTGCATTTACGGCGTTGTTATCTGAACTGTACAAACCAGAACATATAGATGAACAGGGAATGATGGCACAAGACCGACAGGGTAATAACGTTTTCTACCCACTCTTAAGTTTGTCTATTGGAGCGGTGAGTGTTCTTGATTTTCCAACCATTACGACGGAAGCAGATTTATCAGAATATGCTACCAAAGCAAAATCAATGGCCAAAAAGAGTACCGGAAATAGTTTATATCAACTCAAATACAGTGATATGGAACAACCTTTAAACTTACTGCAAGCTGACATTAGAATTGTAAATTACTAATGCACCAAGGACGCTTACTTACGAAGCATCTTACTTGCTATCAAGTTGAGAAATTACAAACTCAACACGCTCTTTTACCTTTGCACGAGCCTCACGGAACTCTGCAACTATTTCCTCTTCCGAACCTTTTATCTTAGCTGGATCAGTTAGGGGAAGGTGTAACTTAATCGTATGAGGACTAATAACTGGACATTGTTCTTCTGCGTTATCACATAAAGTAACAAGCAAATCTGTCCATTCCAGCATTTCGCCATTAACACGAATTGATTCCTGCTGAGAAATATCAATCCCTACTTCAGCCATTGCAGCAATAGCACGCTTATTTTTGCCGTGATTTTCAATACCCGCCGACTTAATGCTAATTAAATCACCTGCCATTTCTCTGGCCCAACCTTCAGCCATTTGTGATCGGCACGCATTTCCCGTACACAAAAACATCACTCTCATTTTTTCCATTTATATATACCCTTTCATTATCTGCGGGAAAGATAACAGCTGTATATTACAAACTGATGAATCCGTTACATTTTCTGAATTTATTCTAAGTCACATTAATACATTTTCATGGTGTCATCTGATAAAATGGCCCATCAATTTTAAAATTATAGAAGCCCCTTATTGTGAAAAGATTTATTGCATCTCTATTTATCATTATCCCTCTACTAGCACCCACACTAAGTTACGCAAAAACAATTCGCTATGTTTCCGATGATTTAGACATCACCATGCGTAATGGTCAGGGTGTTAAATATGCGATCAAAAAGATGTTACCTTCAGGAACAAAATTAGAAGTTCTTGAGACCGATCCAGCAGGCTATTCAAAAGTACGCACTGATAAAGGTGTAAATGGTTGGGTGTTAACTCGATTATTAAGTAACCAGCCAAGTGCTCGTGACCGTCTTGCAGCGAGTGAAAAGAAAGTCGCCAACCTTGAGTTAGAACTTGCCAAATACAAAGATGAAATTAAATCTTTGTCATCACAAAACAGTTCATCTAGTGATGAAAACCTTACCTTAAAAGAGACATCTCAACGATTGAGTAAAGAATTAGATGACCTTCGCCGAACAGCATCAAATGCCGTGGCCTTGAGCAATGAAAATCGTCAATTGAAAGAAAAACTCCAACAGTTAGATAACCAAATGCAGTCACTTATTATTGAAAATAGTGCATTAACTGAAAGTGATGCGAAACGTTGGTTCTTAATCGGTGCAGCTGTCTTATTCTTAGGTTTAATTTTAGGCTTAATTTTACCGCGCTTAAGAATACAAAAGAAAAATAGCTGGAATAGTTTCTAAACTCTACTCTTATAAGAAAAATTAAGGCCGTGTTAGTGAAAATTAACACGGCTTTTTTATTTCTAAGATTTATAAATCTTGTGAATTTTCAAATTCACACATATAATTTTTTATATATATAATTTTTGAGATATAACAATGGATTTACAAGCAGATGATTTTTACTCTGTCTTATCTCACCCAATGCGGCTGCGCGCTTTAGTATTGCTACAACAAGAGGGTGAGTTATGTGTGTGTGAATTGACGCATGCTCTAGATTTAGCTCAGCCCGTTATCTCGCGTCACCTCGCGCAACTTAAAGAAGCCGGCTTACTACTATCTCGCCGTCAGGGGGTGTGGGTGTACTACCGAGTGAATGATGAATTACCCGAATGGATCACACAGCTCATACAAATTACTACCGATGGTACTGCTAACACATCACCTTATAAAGATGATCGTAACGCTCTACAATCAATGTCGGATCGCCCCAATCAGCCTTGCTGCTAATTTAGGATTTAAAGAATGAAAATACGTGTTGCCATTAATGGATTTGGACGAATGGGTAAGCTTGCACTACAAGCTGGCTGGGATCGAGACAACCTTGAGTTTGTTCACATCAATGAAATCAGTGGTGATGCAGAATGCCATGCCCACTTACTTCAGTTTGATTCTGTTCATGGTCGCTGGGGTGAAGATAAAGTTATTTCATCAGATAAGGACAGTATTCAAATCGATGGAAAATCAATTTCATTTAGTCAGCATGCATTACCCTCAGATATCGACTGGACAGCATTAAATATTGATCTCGTCTTAGAATGCACAGGCAAATTTAAAACAGAGCAACAATTACAGCCATATTTTGATCGTGGCGTAAAAAAAGTTCTCGTGTCAGCGCCTTGTCCTGAGCCTGCCTTAAATCTTGTTTATGGCGTTAATCATCAGCAGTACCAAGCTGACAAACATAACATCATTACCGCTGCTTCATGCACCACCAATTGTCTCGCCCCTGTCGTTAAAGTAATGCATGAATCTCTTGGTATAAAACATGGTTCAATGACCACCATTCATAATATAACCAATACCCAAACCATTGTTGATAAAGGCCATAAAGACTTACGCCGTGCTCGTGCTTCGGGTAACTCATTAATTCCCACAACAACTGGGTCAGCAAAAGCAATCACAACCATATTCCCTGAATTAACGGGCAAATTAAATGGATTAGCAGTACGTGTGCCCCTGCTTAATGGGTCGCTTACGGATTTTGTCTTTGAATCATTACGCCCTACTAACAGTGATGAAGTAAATAAGCTATTGAGTAGTGCCTCACAGGCTCAGCTTGAGGGCGTGTTAGGTTTTGAAACAAGACCCCTCGTCTCGGCTGATTACACGAACGATCCACGCTCAGCCATTATTGATGGCCCATCAACAATGGTCATTAATGAAACCCAAGTTAAAATCTTGGCTTGGTATGACAATGAGTGGGGTTATGTGAATCGTATGGTTGATCTTGCTGATATGATTGCTCAATCACTCTAGAATAGATTCTGTTATGCAACCACAAAATCATCCGTTAACAAACTATGCGGTCATTACTGGAGGTTACTGGGCGTTTACCTTAACTGATGGTGCTATTCGCATGCTAGTGGTGCTATTTTTCCACCAGCTTGGATATAGTGCATTAGCGATTGCTAGCTTATTTCTCTTCTATGAGTTTTTTGGCATGGTCACCAATTTGGTCGGTGGCTGGCTAGGCGCTAGATTGGGGTTAAATAACACCATGCATATTGGCATGATCATGCAGCTTGTAGCATTGATGATGCTGACTGTGCCCGTTGAATATCTGAGTGTTGCCTATGTGATGGTGGCTCAGGCCTTATCTGGCATTGCTAAGGACCTCAATAAAATGAGTGCCAAAGCCAGTGTTAAGTTATTTGTGCCATCAATTAAAGAGGCTGGTCAATCCAACCCATTATTCAAATGGGTCGCAGCTTTAACGGGGTCTAAAAACACCCTCAAAGGCATCGGCTTTTTTCTAGGCGGTTTATTGCTGGCCTTATATGGCTTTCAAGGTGCACTGTATGTTCTAGCAGGTGGGCTATTTTCAGTCTTAATCCTGACATGGCTATTGTTACCTAGTGATCTAGGCACAACAAAAAACAAAGCGAAATTCAGTCAAATATTCTCTAACTCTCCTGCTATTAACTGGCTATCTGCCGCTCGTTTTTTCTTATTTGGCTCACGTGATGTGTGGTTTGTTGTCGCCCTTCCTGTTTACCTTACCACCAGCTTGGCATGGAGTTATGAGCAAACAGGTGCCTTCTTTGCCTTATGGGTCATTGGCTATGGCATCGTTCAAGCATTCACTCCCAGCTTGATACGAGGTCACGCGCCTGATGGTAAAACGGCACAATGGCTCGCCATCCTCTTAACAATTGTTCCCGCTGGTATTGCTTGGGCATTATATAGTCAACTTGATGCATCAACTGTCATCATCGTTGGCTTAACCCTCTTTGCCATTGCATTTGCGATTAACTCAGCCGTGCATTCGTATTTAGTTGTTGAGTGGGCTGATAAAGAGAAAGTAGCCATGAACGTCGGTTTTTATTATATGGCAAATGCTGGTGGCCGATTAACCGGCACGGTTCTATCTGGCTTAGTTTTCCAGTATTACGGCTTAATTGGCTGCTTAATTACCTCTAGCCTATTAGTCGCTGCAGCAGCATTATTATCCAGTAAGCTACCCAATCACTCCGCGCTATAAACTAAGGATACTTATGGGACTTTTTGAACGTTATTTATCTGTATGGGTTGGTCTAAGTATTATTGCTGGGGTGTTATTAGGCGATCTCTTTCCTTCTTTTTTTAAGCTAGTTGCCCAATTAGAAATTGCCCACGTCAATTTAGTCATCGCCCTATTTATATGGCTGATGATTTATCCAATGATGGTGCAGATAGATTTTCATGCTCTTAAAGATGTCGGTAAACAACCCAAAGGCTTGATTCTCACTCTAGTGATTAATTGGTTAATCAAACCTTTTAGCATGGCATTTTTAGGCTGGTTATTTTTCAAACTTATTTTTGTTGACTGGGTCGATCCAGCTACTGCTAATGAATATATCGCTGGTATGATTTTACTTGGCGTAGCACCCTGTACAGCAATGGTATTTGTCTGGAGTCAGATGACTAAAGGCGATCCAAACTACACATTGGTTCAAGTTTCCATTAATGATGTGATCATGATTTTTGCTTTTGCACCTATCGCAGCATTTTTATTAGGTGTGAGTGACATTCATGTTCCTTGGCAGACTCTTCTTATCTCGGTAGCACTATACGTAGTCTTACCCTTAGTAGCAGGCATTTTGACTCGTAATAAATTGGAACAACATACCGCTCATAAAGGATTACACAACTTTTTAAAGATGGTTAAGCCATGGTCAGTCATGGGGTTATTAGCTACGGTTGTTTTGTTATTCGGCTTTCAAGCCCAAGTCATCCTGCAACAGCCCGAAACCATTGTGTTAATTGCAGTCCCATTGTTAATCCAAACTTATGGCATTTTTGCTATCGCCTACTTTGCAGCCAAACGACTCAAACTCGCTCATAAAATTGCTGCTCCTGCTTGTATGATCGGAGCATCTAATTTTTTCGAATTGGCGGTTGCGGTAGCAATTTCCTTATTCGGACTCCATTCTGGCGCTGCTCTAGCGACCGTAGTGGGTGTGTTAGTAGAAGTGCCAGTCATGTTATCGCTAGTGTATTTCGCTAACCACACTCGCCATTGGTTTAAACACTAGTTTTTTATTCCCTGAACTCTAGCGTCCAAAGTCAGCAAAAGCTTGTTGTAACTCTTGCTTTGTATTCATAACAAAAGGTCCGCCGCGGACTACAGGTTCATTAAGCGGAGTTGCTGCTACTAGTAAAAAACGTGAATCTTGCTGTGCTTTAACCTGAATAGTATCTCCCTCAGATAATACGCCAAGCTGACCTTCCCCTAAAGATTCTGAAAAACCTAACTCACCTTCAATAACATAAACAAAAGCATTATCTGCAAGTGCTAGTGTTTGCTCAAAAACTTGGCCAGCAGGCAAAGACACATCAATATAAAGCGGACTAACGAAGTCATTTATAACTGGACCTATTGATCCCTGATTTGTTTGGCCAGCAATAACACGTACTTGCCCACCATTATCAAGTTGTTCAACGGGTATTTGAGCCGCTGTAAATTCTTGATAAGCTGGTTCCGTCATTTTTGCACGCGCAGGTAAATTGACCCACAATTGGAAACCATACAACAGACCTCGTTGTTGCTCAGGCATTTCAGAGTGGACAATACCACTACCCGCGGTCATCCACTGAACACCACCCGGTTCAATTACACCTTCATTTCCAGCACTGTCTTTATGACGCATGCGGCCTTCTAATAAATAGGTAACTGTTTCAAAACCTCGATGAGGATGTGGCGGAAAGCCACCGATGTAATCCTTTGGCTTATCTGTTCCGAAAGCATCCAGTAGTAAAAAAGGATCAAGCATCATTAAACTGCTTGAACCAATCACTCGCGTTAGTTGAACGCCATCACCATCCGTTGTTTTATTGCCTGTTACAACTTTCTGTAATTTCCTATATTGCTTTGCTATAGTCATATTCCTTCCCCTTCACTATTAAAGATTATTTTCTTCTAGCTAATACCGCATCCACTGAGAATGTACCTGCCCCATTGGCAATTAATAATAAGAAACCGCCACTGATAGCAATATTCTTCATAAACAAAATAGTCTGCATTTGATCGGTAAAATCAGCATGAAATATGCACGCTGAAAGAACACTAAAACCTGCTAATAACAATGCTGTAAAGCGAGTTTTAAAACCAACTATAATCGTAATCGCACCTATTACTTCCAAAATAATGACCAAGGGAAGTAGACTGCCAGATACACCCATCGCCTCCATATAACCCTGTGTACTTACATAGCCTGATATTTTGCTAAGACCAGCCATTAGAAATAGGACACTGATAAGTAATCTGCCAATTAAAGCACTGTAATTTTCAACTGTTTTCATCGTTTTATTCCTGTTTAGTCAATGTTGGTGTCCATTTTATAGTTCTTAAAATTCTAATAAACAGGTTAATATAGAACTTAATGTTCTATTTTTAAGAACAAACAGCATGCTATTATTCTCTTAGAAATAGCAAATAACACTAAAAACGAGATGATATGAATCAATTAGAAGAGATGCATACCTTTGTACGTGTTGTTGAAGCGGGCAGTATTACCAAAGCAGCAGAGCAAATGGATACGGTTAAATCTGCCATCAGTCGACGTTTATCTGAATTAGAGAATCGACTAGGTGTTAGTTTAATTACTCGCACGACTCGAACTCAGACCTTAACCGATGCAGGGCTTTCTTTTTATGATCACTGCGTAAAAATTATTGATGATGTCTCTCACGCCGAATCATCAATAACTAATAAGGAAAAAGCACTTGAAGGCCGAATAAGAATAGCCGTTCCGCTATCATTCGGCCTGTCAGTATTAAGTCCTTTATTACAACAATTTAACATCCTTCATCCCAACATCAAGTTTGATGTGGACTTTAATGATCGACATGTTGAGCTCACTGAAGAAGGCTTTGATTTAGCGATTCGAATCGCTAAATTAAAAGATTCATCATTGATAGCACGGCGTCTGAGTCGTATTAAGATTCTACTCTGTGCCAGTCCAGACTACCTTGCCAAAAATGGAACACCAACAATACCTCAAGACCTAGGCAAAGGTCATGTCAAACTGAGTTACCACAAGGAACCTGATAGCGTGCCATTCATAAGCCAATCAGGCAGGCCATTAAATATTAGTATCCCATCCGTTCTGACGGCCAATAATGGTGATTATTTATGCCAAGCAGCCATTGCAGGACAAGGCATGGTGCTATCTCCTGACTTTATTTGTGCCGAGGCTATTGCATCGGGGAAATTACAAGTTGTTTTGCCAGAACAGTTGGCTAATTCATTGCTTAATGTATACGCCGTCTACCCCCAAAGTAGACATCAACCCGAACGTATTAAGCAACTAATCACTTTTTTATCTCAACAACTCAAAGTACCAGCCTAATCTGTGACTAATTCTAATCGCATCCTATTTTTATCTCATGGTGGCGGTCCCCTACCCTTGCTAGGCGATCCTGATCATCAGGATATGGTTCAGTGTTTGAAAAATATCACCACAAAAATAAAGAAACCTTCTGCCATTCTCATCATCAGTGCTCATTGGGAACAATCGACAGTCGCTATCACATCAGGCGAAAACCCTAATCTTATTTATGATTATTCTGGCTTTCCAGAACAGTCCTATAATGTCGAATATCCATGTTCTGGTGCCCCATTATTGGCACATAAAGTTCACAATGCATTAAAGCTAGCAGGAATCAACTCAGAACTTGATGAGCAAAGAGGTTTTGATCATGGTGTGTTTGTACCGCTCAAAATTATGTATCCCGAAGCAGACATTCCCTGCGTCCAATTATCCTTAATCAACAGCCTTGATCCTACTGAACATATTAAGATAGGACAGGCCTTGAAAAACTTATCACACGAAAACTTACTCTTGGTTGGTTCAGGCTTTACATTTCATAATATGAAGGCCTTCTTCAGCTCTAAAACTTCTGATCTCAAGGCGATGAACCACTCATTTGAGCAATGGTTATTGCAAACCTGTACTGATACAAATATGAGTGAAACAGAAAGGAGTAACCGTCTTTTAAACTGGCAATCCGCTCCTTCTGCTCGCTATTGCCACCCACGAGAAGAACATTTAATGCCTCTGCACATCTGCTACGGCGCTGCTGGCAGAGCCTGCTCAGAAAAATTCGAATTTAAAATTATGAATATAAAATCGAGTATGTACCTTTGGTGATTGGCTCACACGAAGCGTCTAATTCTAGGGTCGCTTGATAAATATCGAATTGATGTTAGTATAAATATGAGGTTCAACCGTGAACCAAATTAGAATTGTTCAATCCAAATCATACTGTTCTGCTTCTTAGCATTCGACAGCATGATTACTCCTTACGATTTAGCATGCCACTTTTTTACTTGCTAAATTTCACTAAAAATAGCCTCAATGTTGTGCTGTTTTATCTGCTCAGCATTCTGGAAAATAATTATAAAGGTTGTACAACACACATACCGATTATGAGCTCACAAGAAAAAAAACTGTACATCGCACTTATCAGCATTCACGGTCTCATTAGAGGTAAAAACCTTGAGCTTGGGCGAGATGCCGATACAGGAGGACAAACGCTTTACGTTCTTGAACTTGCTCATGCCTTAAGTCAGCACCCCGATATAGGTCAGGTCGACTTAATTACCCGCCGAGTCATTGATGAAAACATTTCAGATGATTACCAAGTTCCTGAAGAACAACTCTCAGACAACTTACGCATTATTCGTATTGAATCAGGTCCTGAAGGTTATATAGCCAAAGAACAGTTATGGGAACATTTAAATAGTTTTGCTGACAACGTAGTCGAATTTTTTAGTCAACAGCATGCATTCCCAGATCTAATTCATAGTCATTATGCCGATGCTGGGTTCGTTGGCTCACATTTAGCGAACCTATTAGCCATTCCTCTTGTTCATACAGGTCATTCACTCGGTCGTGTTAAACATAGTCGACTTTTAGCAAGTGGTCTATCTGCAAATGAAATTGAAGCAAATTACAATCTTTCTCGCCGAATTGAAGCAGAAGAGCTCACATTAGCCACTGCTGAGCGAGTCATCACGAGCACCCATCAAGAAATTGAAGAACAGTACGAACTCTACGATCATTATCAGCCTGATCAAATGCGAGTTATTCCACCAGGAACAGACTTAAACCGCTTTAAACCACCAATAGGTAATGAGGCAGACTCCGAAGAATATAAACTATTAACTGAACATCTCACACAACCCGACAAGCCTATTGTTTTGGCTTTATCAAGACCTGATAAACGTAAAAATATAGGCGTCTTAATACAAGCTTTCGGACAATCACTAGAGCTACAAAAACGTGCTAATCTGGTGATTATTGCAGGTAACCGAGATGATATTGATGATCTTGAGTTAGGTGCTCAAGAAGTCTTTCATCATCTATTAGTTTCGATTGATCGTTTTAATCTTTATGGCAAAGTTGCAATGCCAAAACACCACCGTCGAGAACAAGTTGCCATGATCTATCGTGTCGCGGCAAACAGTGGTGGCATCTTTGTTAATCCAGCACTGACAGAGCCATTTGGATTAACTCTAATTGAAGCAGCTGCCTCTGGCTTACCTATCATTGCTACGGAAGATGGTGGACCACAAGACATTATTGGCAACTGCCAAAATGGCTTTCTAGTCGACCCTTTAGATTCTGATGAAATCACTCAATTCCTACTCACCTTACTCACTGATAATTCAAAGTCTCAGCGTCTAATCTCAAACGGATTAGAAGGCGTTCGAAAACACTACGCGTGGAAAGCACATGCAAGTCGCTATGTAGAAATAATTCACCCTATTATTGCTCGTTCTGAACAACTCATCCGTAAACCTGTACAACCTCGATCAGGTTTATATTCTGATCGCGCGATAATCAGTGATTTAGATCTAAACTTAATCGGTGATGAACAGTCTCTACAAGAACTCATCCGTCAAATACGTCAGCATCGAAAAACAACCAAATTTGCTATTTGCACAGGGCGCCGTCTCGATACAGCATTACGGCTTATGAGAAAACATAAAATCCCCGAACCCGATGTATTAATTACCAGTGGCGGCACTGAGCTTTACTACATACCGGAGTTATCAGCTAATGTCGCATGGGCAAGACATATCGATTATCAGTGGTCGCCACATAAAATCACCTCGCTACTACAGGATCATCCTGGCTTAAAGAAACAAGTAAAATCAGAACAAAGTCACTTCAAAATTAGTTATTTCATCGATCCGGAGATTGCTGATATTGAAGAAATTAAACGTTTACTACATCAAGAGGAGCACACCGTTCACGTGCAAGTATCCTTTGGTCAATACCTTGATATTTTACCAATACGTGCCTCTAAAGGCATGGCGCTTCGTTATGTAGCTGATCGCTGGCAAATCCCTCTGGAACGTATCTTTGTAGCAGGCGGTTCTGGGGCTGATGAAGATATGATGCGAGGCAATACTTTAGCTGCGGTTGTCTCGAATAGACATCATGAAGAACTTTCACAACTATCAGAAGTTGAACAAATTTATTTTTCTAGCGCCCCCTTTTCTGCAGGTATTTTAGAAGCTATTGACTACTATGATTTTTTTAATACCTGTCGCCCACCTGAAGGAATGAACGAATAGTTATGCATACACGTCAATTATTACTATGTACCGATATGGATAGAACCATTATCCCTAATGGTACCGAATCTGAGCACCCTGATGCTCGAAAGCGCTTTAAAGCGTTTTGCTTGCATCCTGAAGTGACATTAGCGTATGTGACTGGTCGGCATAAAAAATTAGTTCAACAAGCAATCAAGAACTATCACCTTCCTAGACCTGATTACGCCATTACCGATGTCGGCACTAAAATTTATAAAATTGAAGGTGAAGAATGGGAAGAGTTAACCGAGTGGAAGCAAGAAATTTCTCAAAGCTGGAATGGCTACGATCATCAACAAATCAAAAACCTATTAAATGATATCGAAGACTTAATTTTGCAAGAACGAAATAAACAGAACACGCATAAATTAAGTTATTACCTCCCCCTATTTATTGATAGTGACACCGTTATCAAAAAAATGTCTCATTTGCTTAAGCAACAGAATATTGATGCCAGCATACTGTGGAGTATTGATGAGCTTAAAAATATTGGCCTACTTGATGTCTTACCTGCCAATGCAACCAAACTGCATGCGATAGAGTTTCTGCAACAGAAATTAGGGTTTCAGCATAAAGAAACTGTTTTTGCAGGTGATAGTGGCAATGACTTACCTGTTCTAATTAGTCCGGTTCAGTCGATATTAGTCGATAATGCAAGCGATGAAATCAAAACATCGGCGCAGCAATTAGCACAACAAAATGGTAATGAAGCGACACTTTATATTTCAAAACCTCTCATCTGCGGCATGAATGCAAATTACTCTGCGGGAGTCTTAGAAGGGATATTACATTTCACACCACAATTTCATTCTCTACTTGCCATTGAGAAAGCTTCAGCATGAAACAACAGCAAGCAATTATCGTCTTTGGTGAAGTGTTATTTGACTGCTTTTCTACGGGGGATCAAATATTAGGCGGTGCACCTTTTAATGTTGCATGGCATCTGCAGGCATTTGGTGATAGCCCTAAATTTATCTCTCGTGTCGGCGACGATCATCAAGGGGAATTAATTACTAATGCCATGACAACATGGGGTATGGACTGCCGCTATCTTCAAACTGACCACAAACACCCAACGGGGCGAGTCGATGTCACGGTGGCCAATAATGAACCGCATTACGATATTGTCAAAAACGCTGCCTACGACTTCATTGAACCGATACACGGCAGCGCCTTTCCTGAAAACGGTATTCTGTATCATGGCAGTCTCGCGTTACGAAATGAGCAGTCAAATTTAGCATTAGATGACTTATGCAGTCAGACTTCTTTACCCATTTTTATTGATGTTAATTTGCGTGATCCATGGTGGCAACGCCACAAAATTGAAGCTTGGTTGCACCGCGCACACTGGGCAAAATTGAACGAAGATGAATTAATTACTCTGGGCTTTGATAACAGTGATATCAAGCAAGCCATCATAGAGTTACAAACACAGTTTAATTTAGAACAAGTAATCATTACCCGTGGCGAACTAGGTGCCCTCGTCTGTACAGGCACTCATGACTTTCATCATGTTATGCCTCCCAAAGTGGAGTTATTTATCGATACCGTCGGTGCTGGTGATGCCTTTACTGCACGTTATATTCATGGTTTATTACACAAAGAGCACATCCAAGAAACAATTGCTGCAGCCCAACTTTTTGCAATTAAGGTTATAGGTCTGCGTGGGGCAACATCATCTGATTCAACATTTTATTAACGTTGAATTAGTGAATAGTCTTGACTAACGATTACAGTCCAGACATTAAAAAATAATGAGGAAAAAATGTACGAACAAGTCTCTCACACCCTATTAAACGAAATTCTTAATCAAATTAAGCCAGAGATATCTCGTCAAGATTTACGTCATTTTTACACTCGTCTAGGTGCTAATTTCTACGGTATTTATTCATTATTTGAGAAATTATACGGTCAACGCGATGACTTCGATGCACAAGCCCAAAAGCTTGTTGAAACCATGGCTCGGAAATACATCAAACGTTCCGACAAACTAAAACAGCTCGATATTGATCGTGAAAAAGACTACAACTGGTTTCTAAGTCCGAAATGGGTAGGCATGGCACTATATAGTGATGGCTTTTCTGGTGACCTTAACGGACTCAAATCGCGCTTAAGTTATTTCCAAGAATTAGGTGTTAACCTTCTCCACATAATGCCCATTCTACGTTGTCCTCAAGGCGCCAGTGACGGTGGCTATGCCGTAAGTGATTTCCGCCAAATTGATTCACGCATTGGCACTCTTGAAGACCTTCATCATCTCTCAGAAGAAATGCAAGATCGTGAAATTTTACTTACTCTCGATATCGTTCTAAATCATACTTCTGATGAGCACGAATGGGCAAAAAAGGCACGGATGGGCGATCCCGTCTACCAAGACTATTACTACATCTTTAAAAACCGTAATGTGCCTGAGATGTTTGAAAGCAGTATGCCGGAAATATTCCCTGAAACAGCCCCAGGTAATTTCACATGGGACAATGAAATGGGACAGTGGGTGATGACTGTTTTTCATAATTATCAATGGGATCTGAACTACACTAATCCGGCTGTATTCATCGAAATGCTCGATATTATTTTATTCTGGGCCAACCAAGGTGCAGATATTCTCCGTCTCGATGCGGTAGCTTTTCTATGGAAAAAAATTGGTAGTGTTTGCCAAAATGAACGCGAAGCACATTTAATACTTCAATTGCTTAAAGACTGCTGCCAAGTTACTTGTCCAGGAGTTCTATTTATTGCCGAAGCCATTGTGGCGCCTGTCGAAGTGATCAAATATTTCGGTGAAGATGCCATCATCGCAAAAGAATGTGAAATCGCCTACAACGCAACCTTTATGGCCTTGATGTGGGATGCGGTTGCCACTAAAAATGCCAAATTACTTACTCAAGGCATCAAGAGCCTGCCAGTAAAACTCGACCGTGCCACATGGCTCAATTATATTCGTTGCCATGATGATATCGGTTTAGGCTTTGATGATCTTGATATTGCCCTTGCAGGATACGACCCTGCCAATCATCGTAAATTTATACTCGATTATTTTACTGGCACATACCAAGAATCACATGCCCGAGGGATTCCCTTTGGTCAGAATGATAAAACAGGTGATGCCCGAATCTCAGGCTCCTTGGCATCACTGATTGGTTTGCAATATGCAGTCGAGCTGGGCGATGAAGAAGCGATTGATAATGCCATACAGTCGATACTGTTGCTGCACAGTCTTATTTGTTCATTTGGTGGTTTACCCTTACTTTATTATGGCGATGAGATCGGCACAATGAATGATACAAACTACCTTAACGAACCCGAAAAACAGAATGATAGCCGTTGGGCACATAGACCGACTATAGATTGGGAAAAGGCTGAACGGAGACATATTCCTGGGACTGTCGAATTTAAACTTTTCAGTGCCATCAAACGTATGATTGCTATTCGAAAAGAAATTGATGTCTTTGCTGATTTCAACAACCGAGAGTTAATTGACTCAGACAATCCACACCTGTTCATTTTTGGTCGTTACAACATTGTGAAACCAACGGAACAAGTATTAGTCATAGCCAATTTTGATCTAAAACCACAAGCACTCGACATGCAGGACGTTCAAGAATGGGCTCGAGGCCATCGCGGTGACCTAGTTGATCTCTACAGCGGACAACAGCCAGATATTTACGACAATACCCTTGTTATTCCACCACTAACCTTTTATTGGTTACAAGAAATATAATTTAAAGATTTTCAGAAGGGCTGACCACTTTAAAAACTCGGAACATCGAATTTTCAGAAATAAAAAAGCCTCCTTTAAAAGGAGGCTTTTGTGAGACTTCAATCATTCCAAACTTCGAATAAAAATACAGTCTAGTTTTAATCCAGTTTAGATAAGTCTCTCACTGCACCTTTATCCGCTGATGTCGCCATCTTGCCGAATACTTTTAATGCCGCAGACACTTTACGAGGGCGTTCTTTTTCTGGTTTCCAGCCTAGTTTATCTTGCTCTACACGACGTGCAGCCAGTTCTTCGTCAGACAACAATACATTGATTGTTCGATTAGGAATATCGATACGAATGATATCTCCATTACGGACAAGACCAATTGCACCACCTGATGCGGCTTCTGGTGATGCATGCCCAATAGATAGACCAGATGTACCTCCTGAGAAGCGACCATCGGTTAACAAAGCACACGCTTTGCCTAAACCTTTTGACTTAATATAAGACGTTGGATACAACATCTCCTGCATACCAGGTCCACCAGCAGGCCCTTCATAACGAACGATAACAACATCACCTGCGACCACTTGGTCAGTCAATATATGTTGAACGGCTTCATCTTGAGACTCAGTTATGTGTGCCGGGCCTTCAAATACTAATATCGACTCATCAACACCCGCAGACTTAACCACACAACCATCTAAAGCAATATTACCTTTTAAGACAGCAAGGCCACCTTCTAATGAGAAGGCATGATCTACTGAACGGATACAACCGCTTTCACGATCATCATCCAATGTCTCCCAGCGTGTCGCTTGGCTGAATGCTGTTTGGGTAGGAATACCTGCTGGGCCTGCTCGATAAAACTCACGAACAGCTTCGCTTGGGTTACGCATAATATCCCATTCATCCAAAGCATCTTTCATCGTTGGCGCGTAAGCGGTTGGAGCATCAGTATGGAGCTTTCCTGCTCTGTCTAGCTCGCCTAAAATACTCATGATGCCACCCGCACGATGTACATCCTCCATATGATAGTCAGGCGTATTAGGAGCCACTTTACATAGCTGTGGCACGATGCGAGACATGCGATCAATATCATCCATATCGAAATCAATCTCTGCTTCTTGGGCAATCGCTAATAAGTGCAAAATAGTATTGGTTGAACCACCCATTGCAATATCAAGTGCAATCGCATTTTCAAACGCTTTAAAACCAACCGATCGAGGTAATACACGTTCGTCATCCTGTTCGTAATAACGTTTCGCCATATCAACGATAGTACGACCGGCAGTTAAGAATAATTGCTCACGATCTGCATGCGTTGCCAACATAGTGCCATTACCCGGTAACGATAAACCTAGCGCTTCTGTCAAACAGTTCATTGAGTTAGCAGTGAACATTCCTGAACATGAACCACAGGTTGGACAAGCTGAACGTTCAACTTGTGCCACATCTTCATCAGACGCATTGTCATCAACCGCCATAACCATGGCATCAACCAAATCAAGTTTGACATCTTTGCCAGCTAATCGTGTTTTACCCGCTTCCATCGGGCCACCAGAAACAAAGATCACAGGAATGTTTAAACGCATCGCGGCCATCAACATGCCTGGTGTAATTTTGTCACAGTTTGAAATACACACAATTGCATCAGCACAATGTGCGTTAACCATGTATTCAACTGAATCAGCAATAAGATCACGTGAAGGTAGCGAATAAAGCATGCCGTCATGGCCCATCGCGATACCATCATCAACGGCAATCGTATTAAACTCTTTTGCAACACCACCCGCTTTTTCAATTTCCCGCGCAACAAGTTGGCCCATATCTTTTAAATGAACATGACCTGGTACAAACTGTGTAAATGAATTAGCAACGGCAATAATCGGTTTGCTGAAGTCACCATCTTTCATACCTGTTGCACGCCATAAGGCACGTGCTCCCGCCATATTTCGGCCAGCAGTTGAGGTTTTTGAACGATATTCAGGCATAATGATTCTCCAAACAAATAATGTGTCTTGTTGCTACTTGATAACAACATTCTATTCTTTGAATTTTACACGATCTTTGCCAATAGGCTGCGACTACGATAAAAATAGCATTATGAACGAGATAAATAACCACGCAATAGATGTCGAAAACAGCACCACCACTAATTGGTTTAGGGCGGCTGCACCGTATATTCACGCCCACCGAAACTCAACCTTCGTTATCGCCATTGATGGTGAAACAGTAGCCTCTGAGAGTTTTGATAGCTTAATTCACGACTTAGCACTATTAAGCAGCCTCGGCATCCGTCTCGTTTTAGCTTATGGCGCACGCCCCCAAATTGAGCAGCAATGTGCTTCACATCATATTCCGGTGAAATATCATCAGGACTTGCGTGTAACTGATGACGCTAGCCTAAAAATAGCGAAATCAGTAATCGGCAGACTTCGTCTTGAAATTGAAGCTAAATTTTCATTCAGTCTACCTCATACACCTATGGCAGATGCTCGCATTCGTTGTACCAGCGGAAACTTAGTAACCGCACAGCCTGTTGGCATTAAAGATGGCGTTGATCTTCAACACACAGGCAAAGTGCGTCGCATCGACAAGCAAGGTATCGAACAGCAATTACAACAAGGCAATTTAGTTTTATTACCGCCTTTAGGTTTCTCACCGACGGGTGAAATATTTAATCTATCGGCAGAAGCTATTGCAACAAAAACAGCCATAGAATTAAATGCGGATAAATTAATCATCATTGGTAAAGCCTCGCCCTATTTAGGTCGTGAGTTAACCACTAAACAAGCTACTGAAACGTTACAGCAAGTCCCTAAGCAAGAACAACACACTTTATCGGCTGCAATTGAGGCTTCTAGCCATGGTGTACAGCGAGTTCATTTACTAGATAGAGAAATCGATGGCGCATTATTACAAGAGCTGTTTAGTCGTGATGGTGCGGGAACATTAGTGAGTCCCGAACCTTTTGAAACAACACGAAAGGCAAACATTGATGATGTTGGCGGGATTTTAGAATTGATTCGCCCACTTGAAGAAAACGGTACATTGGTAAAACGTTCTTTAGATCTATTAGAGATGGAGATCGAGCATTTTACTGTGCTTGAACGTGATGGCAGCATTGTCGGCTGTGCCGCTCTTTACCCTTACGTCCAAAGTAATGTTGCCGAGCTAGCCTGTCTTGCCATTTCGCTGAATTATCAAGACCTTGGTCGAGGAAAGCGATTATTGGCAGCAGTAGAACAACAAGCCAAATCAGCAGGATTAATGAGTCTTTATGTACTCACTACTCAAACCACACACTGGTTTATTGAGCATGGTTTTGTTCCAGCTGAAATCAATGATCTCCCTGTAGAAAAACTACAGCTATACAACTATCAACGTAATTCGAAAGTATTGAAAAAAGCGCTTTAACGTTTTACTTGGCTATCAACACGCTTTTTATATTCCGGGAATAAAATAGGTGCTAGTTCGTGTAAGGCTTTTTCATAAACTCGGCGTTTGAAAAACACGATTTCTTTCGCGGGCTCCCAGTAATCAACCCAGCGCCAATCATCAAATTCAGGCTTTTCATACTGATCTAATCGAACATGTTTTTCTTCGCCAATAAGGCGCAATAAAAACCAGCGCTGCTTTTGCCCGATACATAGCGGCTTATTACCAAAACGTAAATAGCGTTTTGGTAAGCGGTATCGCAACCAGCCTCGTGTTCTACCAAGCACTTCAACATGCTCAGGGCCCAAACCTACTTCTTCCATCAACTCTCGGTACACGGCCTGTTCAGCTGTTTCATCTTGCTTTATTCCGCCTTGCGGAAACTGCCAAGAATCATGCTGCGCACGCTGTGCCCACAAAACCTGATTATTATTATTGCAGAGGATAATCCCTACATTTGGTCTAAAACCATCTTTATCAATCACAACCCTTACTCAACGATTACAACCATCACTTAATTGATAATGGTGTAACGCGATAATTTCTCAATACTGACTAGGTTAGAGAAAGCACTCACGGTATGCAAACCATTTTGATTACAATAGTCACTATTCCCTTTGATATAGTTGAAATAAAAAAAATGGCTTTAGCAATCTTTGATTTAGATAACACCTTACTTGGCGGTGACAGTGATTATTTATGGAGTGAATTTTTAGTTGAAAATAATTATGTTGATGGTGAGAATCATCAAAAAATGAATGAATTTTTTTATCAGCAATACCTGGCTGGTACGATGGATATATTTGAATTTTCAGCCTTTCAGCTCAAACCACTGGCAGACAATAACATCGAGGTACTTTATCGTTGGCGAGAAGCTTATTTAGAACAACAGATTGCCCCAATCATACTGCCTGCAGCAAAAGCGCTGATAGCCAAACATCAACAAGCCGGCGATACATTATTAATTCTCACGGCAACCAATGATTTTATTACTGCACCGATTGCTGAGCAATTGGGCGTCCCTAACTTAATCGCTACTGAAGCTGAAATGATAAATGGACAGTACACAGGTAAAGTAGCGGGTACTCCATCTTATCAACAAGGAAAAGTAACTCGCTTAAACGACTGGTTATCACAACAAAAAATGTCGCTGAAAGGTAGCTATTTTTATAGTGATTCTCATAATGATTTACCGCTACTTAAGCTGGTTGATCACCCGATAGCTGTCGATCCTGATGACACACTGCGTCAATTTGCACAGCAACAAGGCTGGAAAGTTATCAGCCTTCGATAATAAATTGGTACAATTCAGCGTTTATATATTCAGATCGGGCTATAAATCATGGAATGGGAAGTTGTTATTGGGTTAGAAATTCACGCCCAACTTGCTACTAAAACTAAAATATTTTCTGGTGCACCTACAGCCTACGGTGCGGAACCTAATACTCAGGCGTGCGCCGTTGACTTAGGTCTGCCTGGCGTTTTGCCAGTACTTAATTTAGAAGCCGTTAAAATGGCTGTTAAATTTGGTCTAGCTGTCAATGCAGAATTATCAAACCCATCTATTTTTGCTCGTAAAAACTATTTTTATCCCGATTTACCTAAAGGCTACCAGATCAGTCAGCTTGACCTACCTATCGTAGGCAAAGGTGAATTAGCAATTGAATTAGAAGATGGTTCAGAAAAAGTCATTGGGATTACTCGCGCCCATTTAGAAGAAGATGCAGGTAAATCAATGCATGGCGACTTCCATGGACAAACTGGTGTCGATTTAAACCGAGCAGGTACGCCATTATTAGAGATTGTTTCTGAACCCGATATGAGCAGCGCTAAAGAAGCAGTTGCCTATATGAAGAAAATTCATTCTCTAGTGCAATATTTAGAGATTTGTGACGGCAATATGCAAGAAGGTTCATTCCGTTGTGACTCTAATGTTTCTGTTCGTCCCAAAGGTCAAAAAGAATTAGGTACCCGAGCAGAATTAAAGAACATCAACTCATTCCGTAATGTAGAGCGCGCTATCAATATTGAAATCGAACGCCAAATCGAGTTAATTGAAGATGGCGGAACAGTTGTTCAAGAAACACGCTTATACGATGCCGATAAGAATGAAACACGCTCAATGCGTAGTAAAGAAGAAGCGAATGATTACCGCTACTTCCCCGATCCAGATTTACTTCCAGTAGAACTTGAGCCGGAATTAATCGAAGAAATGCGAGCAAGTCTGCCAGAATTGCCAAACGCTAAACGTGATCGCTTTGTCGCAGATATGAATTTATCGCTTTATGATGCATCGGTATTAACCAGCAGTCGTGAACTCGCTGCGTATTTTGAAGCTGTTTTAGCCGCTTCAAACAATCAAGATGCAAAACTATGTGCCAACTGGATCATCACCTCATTATTAGGTGCACTTAACAAAGCAGGATTAGAGATTAATCAATCTCCTATTAGTGCTGAGCAGTTAGGCGGGTTATTACTGCGTATCACTGATAACACAATCTCAGGAAAAATTGCGAAGCAGATTTTCGATGCATTGTGGAATGGTGAAGCTGATACTGCTGACAAGGTTATCGAAGATAAAGGTCTTAAGCAGGTGACTGATTCAGGAGCCATTGAGGCGATCGTTGATGAAGTACTAGCGAATAATACCGATCAAGTTGAACAGTATCGTGCAGGTAAAGAACAACTTATTGGTTTCTTTGTAGGCCAAGTGATGAAAGCCTCAAAAGGTAAAGCAAATCCAGCCCAAGTAAATGAAGTATTAAAAGCTAAACTAGCAGGCTAAATATTCGTCGCCAACCATCAAAAAAAGGCTGTGTTTAGAAATAAACACAGCCTTTTTTATTAGCAAACTATGTTATTCATCGCCACCAGAAATCATTCCAGCAACTTTCGCTGATGCTAAACCAAAGAAAGCACCCACAACGATGGATAATGAAACGACGATCACTGGATTAGAAAAGTCCATTGCTAAAGTACTACCCGCAGCAGATAAATCTTCACCAGCATGAATAGCATAAGCTGCTGTCGCGGCATAACCATAAACTGCTGAAGGAATGACTGAGAAAGCAGGAATCGTCGCACCCATTACAAGAACAAATACTGTCACACCAACCCAGACAGCTGCGTTAACAGGTAATGAGGCGCCACCTAAACCAACTTGTGTGATCAAAGCAAATGCAACCCCAGCTAGAACTGAACCAAAAACACTGCATACAATTGTATTTTTTATTGCGGCTATATCGGCACCATTATGAAAAAACTGTGCCCAACCAATAAAAATAGCCCAAATCGTTATCATTCCTGCCAGCGGGCTCAGTGCAAGCCAAGTTGCCAATGCACCTAGACCACCAATACTTAATGCTAATCCAAACATAAATTTTCTAACGTCCTGCTATTTTTAGCTTAATTATTATTCTGACGTTAAAAATAACTGTGGAAATCAAATAAACTTTCCACTCTTGAAGAGACTAATTAATCTCTCCAGAAGCAATAGAACATACTTTAGTTTATATTTCAACAAACATAAAAAATCTTATATTTTAATAACTTACATCAACAACAATTTCTATTAAATACTAAACACCTCCGCACTGCACCAATATTGGGCAACGGCTATAGCTACGTACTACTCACTTTAAGTGCTTCCACTTCCCTTAATCCAATAAATTGTTGTAACATCCATGTAATATTTTTTTCGTGTTCCAAGACGCAAGGAAAAATTTCGCGGAAATGGATTTTAGTAAATGTATCAAGGCAATGAACTATGAAGTTTGAACAAGAACACCTTCCAGCTAAACAGGCAATCAGTAAGCTAGCTGGGCCATCGCCATTACCTGAAGCGAATTGGGTGTTAGCGTTTGGTTCTGTTAAGCGCTTTCAAGAAAGAGGCTTTACAAAAGCACTTGAAAAACGCTATCCCAATGCTCAAATCATTGGTTGCACTACCTCAGGTGAAATTACTCATGAAGGCGTATATGACGAAAGTGTGCATATTACTGCAATGCAATGGGAACGCAGCACCCTTAATTTCATAGTAAAACCTATAAACAGTATGGCTCAGTCTCATGCTTTAGGCGCTCTGATTGCTTCAGAACTTCAACAGCCCGATCTTAAAGGTGTGTTTATTTTAAGTGATGGCCTCAATGTCAATGGTTCTGAGCTTGTAGAAGGTATTCAAGAAATCTTACCTGAAATTCCTATTACTGGTGGTTTGGCCGGCGATAATGCTAATTTCTCTCAGACTTACTTGCTCAATAATGACAAAGTTCAAGATCGAGTAGTCATTGCAGTAGGTATTTGTGGCGATAATGCAGTGGTAACAAGTGGTGCGCTCGGTGGTTGGAAGCCATATGGTCCTCCAAGAAAAGTGACAAAGGCCGTCAAGAATGTTGTTTATGAATTAGATAATAAACCTGCGTTACCTCTTTACAAAATGTATATCGGCCATTATGCGAATACCTTGCCTGCATCAGGCTTAAACTTCCCATTTGCAATTATGGCTGAAGATAAAAGTATTACTGTTATACGAACATTACTTGCAATAGAGGATAAGGAGAATAGTCTCACCTTCGCAGGTAATGTTACCCAAGGCTCAACAGTTCGATTCCTAAAATCAGATCATGACATGTTAGTAAATGGAGCCAGTGATGCGGCTCGTCAGATCTTAGATAAAGATATAAACCTCAACGATCGTGCATTAGCCATTTGTGTCAGCTGTGTAGGCCGTAAGTTAGTGATGGAAGATCAAGTATCAGACGAAGTATTCGCTGTTCAGCGTTTATTAGGCTTACAAACAGGAATAACGGGCTTTTATTCTAACGGCGAGATCTGCTCTGGTGAGGATGATGGCCACAGTTTATTGCATAATCAAACTATGACAATTGCCTACCTCAGTGAGCATATGAACTAACTCCCCTTAGAAAACACTTCTAGAATTTTAAAAGGGCGAATAATTTAATTATTCGCCCTTTTTTGTTGCTTAAGCTAACTCTCTAGCGGCAGCTAGCAATGCTAATCTAGCAATCACACCATAGGCATAAAAGCGATTAGGTTCAGCATCTGGCGTTCCTTCTTTATCTGGCGTATTACACGGCTGTGCAAATGCTAGTGGCTCAAAGTGCATTCCTGGTGCATTCAAGTTTTCATCAACCCCTCGGCCCGTATGAACGCGATAAAAGCCACCCACAACGAAATGATCCATCATATAGATAACTGGCTCAGCCACAGCGCCATCCCCCAAAGTCTCAAAGGTATAAACTCCCTCTTGAATCAATACATTATCAACAACCAGACCTTCTTTAGCCGAAGACATTTTTGTGCGCTGCTTGCGATTTAGACTGCTGATTTCCTCTGCACTTTTTACTGTCATGATTCCCATGCCATAAGTACCAGAGTCAGCTTTAACAACCACGAAAGGTTCTTTATCAATGCCATATTCAGCGTATTTTGTTGCTATTGATGCCAACATATTTTCAACATTAACGGCTAAACAACTACTTCCTTCACGGTCCATAAAGTTTACTTCACCACATTGCACTGACAAAGGTGAAATCAACCAAGGGTCGATATCAATTTGCTGAGCGAACTCCTGGGACACGGTATGGTAGTGAGTAAAATGATCAGATTTTTTTCTATCAGACCAACCGGCAGATAGCGGTGGTAATATTTGTTGTTCAAGCCCTTCAAGGATAGCAGGTCGACCGGCTGATAAATCGTTGTTCAACAGCACTAAGCAAGGAGAAAAGTCGCCGACTGAAACCCGATCGCCTTCTCGTGTTAATGGCTCTAAAGTGCAGTGCTTTCCCGATGGCAGCTCAACTTCCATCGTCTCCGTTAAATCGTCCCTCATACTTCCGATCCTTGCTTCAAGCCCTGCTTGCTCAAAAATCTGGCGTAAGGTTTCTATGCTTTCCAAATAAAATAAATTACGCGTATGATTTTCGGCGATAATCAAAACACTGCGAGCTTTGGGACATGCTCGCTCAACGGCAGCCTGAGCAGCATGAATACAGAGCGGCATAAAGGCTTTATTGAGATTATTAAAACCAGCAGGGAATAAATTTGTATCCACGGGAGCCAACTTAAATCCGGCATTACGTAAATCGACGGAGGTATAAAAAGGTGCTGGCGTTGAAAGCCACTGCTCTCTGAACCAAGCTTCAACCTTTGTCTGATTAGCAAGCAAATGTGCTTCAAGTTGCAAAAGAGGACCTTTCAAGGCCGTTGTTAAGTGAGGTACGCCTGTCATCATAAGTGTTCAACCTTTAGCGATACTGAATTAAAACAAAACATTATTCTAGAAATTTGAGTCTTGAATAAAAGTGATAGCCTATTTTCTTCTGTATGTTATTCAACAAGCAAGTACTAAGTTTTATATTTTGTGGCTAGCCTGAACTGAAAAAATGGGTTATCTTCTATTCTTGGGTAGATTAATGATGATTACTAATTTAGGGATAATGTTTAAGAGTGAGTGACGAAAACACTGAATTTTCTGGACTAAAAGTCCTAGTGATCGATGACAGTAAAACGATTCGACGCACGGCGGAAACCTTACTTAAGAAAGTAGGTTGCGAAGTTGTAACTGCTGAAAATGGTTTTGAAGCGCTACCGATTATTACATCCAACCATCCAAACATCATCTTCATTGATATCATGATGCCCCGTTTAGATGGCTACCAAACATGCTCACTCATCAAAAATAATGCTACATTCAAAAATACACCGGTCATTATGCTTTCTAGTAAAGACGGTTTATTTGATCGCGCAAAAGGTCGTGTAGTCGGCGCAGAGCAATATCTTACAAAACCATTTGCTCGCGATGATCTCCTCAATGCTATTAGAACCCACCTGCTAAACAAATCTTAAGGTTATACAGAACATGGCTCTTATTCTTATCGCAGATGATTCCCCAACAGAAATCTATGTCCTGAAAAAAATTTTAGAGAAGCATCAGCACACTACAATTACTGCTGAAGATGGTGAACAGGCTGTTGAACTTGCCAAAAGTGAAAAGCCTGACCTAGTCCTCATGGATGTAGTGATGCCTAAGCTCAATGGTTTTCAAGCAACACGCCGACTAAGTAAAGATGGTGAAACAAAAGATATCCCCGTTGTTATCGTTTCATCAAAAAATCAAGAAACAGATAAACTTTGGGGAATGAGACAAGGTGCAAAAGGTTACCTAGGTAAACCAGTAACTGAAGAGCTCCTTATGAATGAGATTAACAATCTGTTAGCAGGTTAAGTTATGACTACGAGTAACACTCCAAAAGCAATTCTTGATCTTCTTAGAGATGTCCAAAGCCGCAGTCAACACAGTGCAGCAAAATTATCTCAAGATGATCTTCATGGTTCATGGACTGCAATCGGCTTTCGTATAGCCGAACAACACTTACTCATCCCCCTCAGTGAAACACGCGAAGTATTTACCGTTCCAACTCAAATTACTGCCGTTCCCAAATCAAAACCTTGGGTGTATGGGATTGCTAATCTGCGTGGTGAACTATTGCCATTATTTGACCTTAAATATTTTTTATATGGCGAAGCGACTAAAGTTAATAAACGTAGTCGTATTGTTGTAAATAATCACCCAAACCTTTATTCAGGACTGTTACTTGACGAAGTGTTTGGTTTAAAACATTTTCAACATGAACCTGAAGCAAGTGGCAAAACACAGGATAGTGTCATTGCAGACTATATCTCTGGCCATATCGCACAAAAAGAGATGCAGTGGGATGTGTTTAGTTTCAACAAACTTGCAGCTGATCAGCGTTTTTTAAATGCTGCCGCGTAATATTTTGATTTTAGGAAAATCACTATGAACTCAACAAGCAAACTTTTTTTCTCAACAATAACGTCAAAAAGTAATCTACCAATACTGATTTTTAGTATTGTTTTCATTTTGCTTACACTTGCAGGAATCGGTTTGTTAGCCACAGAGCAATATTCTCTTATTTTTCCTGATCCACTCATCTTCTCTGGCGTGGTATTACTGAGCTTGATCATCTCATTTTTTTTAATCGCTAGATTAAGTTATCAGCCACTAAAAGAAATTCGAGACTCTCTAGTAGAAATGGAAGTTCAAAACCGTCACAACCAAGATGCGATTTTACAACTCCTTGATGAAATGGGTGATTTAGCGGATGGTGACCTTACTGTGACCGCAACGGTTACAGAAGATATCACGGGGGCGATTGCAGACTCAGTTAACTATACTATCGATGCCCTTCGTGACTTAGTAGAAAACATCAACTCTACTACCGTTCACGTAGCATCCGCGGCACAAGAAACTCAGGCTACCGCTTTACACTTAACTGATGCCAGTGCTCATCAAACACAACAGATAACGGATGTAAGTACAGCCATCAGTGAAATGGCGGGCTCTATCGAGCAAGTATCTCAAAATGCTAGTCAATCATCAGACGTTGCCCAACAATCAGTACAACTCGCTGCTCAAGGTAGTGAGGCAGTAAAAAATGCGATTACTGGTATGGATACGATTCGTGAACATATTCAAGAAACCTCTAAACGTATCAAACGTCTGGGTGAAAGCTCACAAGAAATCGGAGATATCGTAGAACTCATCAACGATATCGCGGAACAAACCAATATCCTTTCACTTAATGCCGCTATCCAAGCAACTATGGCCGGTGAAGCTGGACGAGGGTTTGCGGTAGTTGCCGATGAGGTTCAACGGCTTGCGGAGCGTTCAAGTAACGCGACTAAACAAATCGATGCTCTGGTAAGAACTATCCAAAGTGATACTAATGAAGCGATTAACTCCATGGAGAAAAGTACTTCAGGGGTAGTATCTGGAGCAAAACTATCACAAGATGCAGGTACTTCATTAGAGCAAATTGAAGCCGTATCCCATCAATTAGCCGAACTTATCAATAATATCTCAGCAGCTGCCAAGCAACAGGCTCAAGCAGCGGTAAGTACTTCAGATAGTATGAATGTAATCCAAGAGATTGCGATTCAAACCTCGACAGGTACTAATGAAAGTGCAGCCTCAATCGGGCGACTGCTTGATCTTACTGATGAACTTCGTAAGTCAGTATCTGGCTTCACCTTACCATCTTAAAGAACTAACATTTCAAAATGGTTTTTTTCATTTTCGATAGCATTACTGTTCTGGAGTAACAGATGGCAGAGATAATTAGCGGTAACTATGACGCGTTAGCTTGGGTTCAGGAAGAGTTGCAAGCTTCGCTTGATAATGCGTTGCAATCCCTTCACCGCTACATAGATGATAATGATGATAGCTCTTCACTAGAGTCTTGCATCAGTCAACTCCATCAAACGAATGGCACCGTTGACATGCTCAATCTAAATGGTGCTAAGCTGCTATCAAGTGAAATTATGGCATCTGCAAACCAACTGCCTCATGCAGATCCAGCCATGAAAACAGCTATTCAAGATAGCCTTATCAAAAGCCTATTAATCTTACCAAACTACCTAAAAGTAATATCGACAGAGTTAAGTGATGACCCTCTTCGCCTACTCACTACTATTAATGATTTGCGTGAAGCACATGGTGAACAACCGCTAAATGAAAGCGACTTATTCACACCTAATTTAGCTGTTCAACTACCCGATTCAGTAGCGCCTAAGCCGATTGCTGACTCAATGAAGCAATCAGCGGTCGGGGCAAAGCTCAGCCATATCTATCAAATTTCATTATTACGTTGGTTTAAAGATAACGATACTGAAAGTCTCCAAAGAATGGAGAAGATTTTTAACTTTCTTAGACGTAATAGCCTACAAGAAAAAAGTATTATCTTATGGTGGGCTGCAGCAGGAATTATCGAAGCACTTCAAGACAGTGGCTTGATTGTTGATAAACAGATCAAATCTAAAGTGGGTAAACTCAATAAATCCATCGAGCTGTTCAGCCAGCATGGTGAACAAGAGCTACTGGCTTTATTTCCTAATCAACTATTAAGCGAGTTATTGTTACAGGTTGCCCACAGCTCTAGCTCAGGCAAGCATGTCACTCTTCTAAAAAACACGTTCGACCTGAACTTTTTTAACCCTAGCCAACACCAAAAAATCTATAATTTAAGTGGTGATGCGCTCGATAATGTTCATCTAGAGCTGCTAGAAAGTCTACAAGCGATTAAAGAACAAGTTGACCAGTTCGATCGTCACTCAGAGCAGTCATTATCAGTCTTTGAACAATTGCCTGAACAATTAATAAATATCGCTGATACCCTACAATTACTAGGTGAAAACTCTTCTGGCACATTACTTCTTCAACAACAGTCAGAATCATTAAGTACGCTTCTTACAAATGAACAAATACCTGATGAAGAACAGCTATCCTCATTAGCAGATGTTTTATTGCAAATTGAGAGACAATTAAAAAATATTCATGTCGATAATGAGCAATCAGGTGATAGTTTAGAGTTACAAAAACATGTGCTTGGCGAATGTCTCTATGAATTAAATCTCATAAAAGATACCTTAGCTATTTTGTCTGAACAGCCAGAAAAGATTGAGCAGCATCTTGAAGATATTTCACGTCAGTTGAAGCTGGTGTCTGGCAGCGTATCAATGGTCAACTTAAACGAAATAGCAAGCCTTCTTCAAAATACCGATCAACAGATTGTAGATTTGAAAAAAAATACCGCTTCTATTTCTCAGCAAGAATTAACTTGGCTAGCTGAAATTATTGCCTCATGTGAACTTTATATGGAAGGTATTCAACAAGGCGCTTCTCAGCAATCACAGCTTCTGATTAATGCCCAAAGTATCCTGATCAACTTCGAACAGTCTGAATCTGATGATAAACTGATTCTCGATCTTGAAACGCCCACTAGCGATAAGGTCGAATCAGATACTCACAATCCATCACTAGCAATTAGCTCAGAAGATACAAGCTCATCAATTAATACTGAAACTGAGCTAGTTGAAACCAGTGTTGCTCGTTACATCCGACAAAATAACCAATTAAATCTAACTGTTGAAGTTGAACCATCGAACAGTGTAGAGACTTCAACGAGTGTAGAGCGCTATATACAACAGCATTTAAATACTGATGCCGCTCTAGCACAGATACAACCAGAAGCTATGACGGGTGTCGAACGCTATATTCAAGCAATGGACACTTCAAATAATACTGAACTGGATCAACCTAAAAAGACAAGTGTTCAACGCTATATAGATCAGCTCGACCAAGTGAGCATTAAAGAAGAGCTTTCTTCTATCTCAGCAGTACTAAAAACTGAAGACACAACCTCATTAGATGATATCGACCCTGAAATTGCAGAAATTTTTATCGAAGAAGCAAATGAAGTACTTGCAGATTTCAAAATACTTATTCCTCAGTGGCTAGCTAATCATGATCTAGGTACGCTAGGAACAATTCGCCGCCATTTCCACACATTAAAAGGTAGTGGCCGAATGGCTGGCACAAAAGTCATTGCTGATCTTGCCTGGGCAGTAGAAAACTTGCTAAACGAGATCCTCGAGGACAAACAACCACTCATAGCTGCATTGGATAAAATCATTCTTGATGCTCAAGAACATATTCCTGAGTTATTAACTCGATTTACAAATAGAAACTTGGCTACAACAGAACAAGTAGAACAAATCATTGGGTTAACTGATAGCTATCCTTCAGAGTCAGAGTCAGAGTCAGAGTCAGAGTCAGAGTCAGAGTCAGAGTCAGAGTCAGAACTTAGTATTACTGATGAAGATGATGAATTACAGCAAATATTTAACGATGAAGCCATTCAACATATAGAAACGTTCAAACAAGCACTTCATCAACAACAAGCCCCATTCTCACTAAATAAAGAGCTGCTGCGTGCCGCCCACTCTCTAAAAGGCTGCGCCAATATTGCACAGGTAATGCCCGTTGCAGTTGTGGCAACTCAACTTGATAAATCGCTTCGCACGCTATATGAACATAACATAGCACTAGATGAACAACCACTAGCGACCTTAAATGATGTTATTACTGGTCTAGATCAATTCATTGCTAAGCTACCTAGCTCAGAAAACGAGCAAGATGACATTCTTCCTTTGGCTGAACAGCTTATTCGATTAATGCCTAGTGACACGCATCTAAAATCAGCTGATGATAATGAAAAGTTAGTCGACCCTGAATTTCTTGTAGTTTATTTAGAAGAAACAGATGAATTGCTGAATTTATACAATAGTCAGCTAGCAATACAACAGCAAGAGCCTGAAAACTTAGAGCATCAAGCTGCTTTACATCACACATTACAAACTCTGACTGATAACTCAAAGCATGCTCAATTACCAGTACTAGTTACTCTATACCAATTACTAGATAAATTAACTCAACATTCTGAATCAAACCATAAAGATGTGGTGAGTTTAGTAGAGCAATGTTACGAACACATTAACGATCAAATTGAATTATTAATTCAGAATAAACCTGCCAGTGATATCAGTGAGTTTGAACAGTTGGTTCTCGATCGTCTTAACCCTGCAGTTATTGAATCTGCTCCAGAAAATGAATGGTTTACACCTCCGAATGACGAACCTGAACTCTTAGAAGCATTTACTGAAGAGTTTGTTGAGCTATTAGAGTCAAGTGAAGATGCCATTAAGCGTTGGAGCCAAAATCACGATGATCATGATGCCTCTCAACAGTTACAACGTGTCCTTCACACTATAAAGGGTGGCGCACGTTTAACCGATCTGGCCCCGATTGCTGAAATAAGTCACCAAATTGAAACAATGGTATCTTCTGTTGTCGAACATCAACACGAAGTAAGTGATGATTTCTTTTCACTATTACAGCAGGCACAAGATCGCCTAGCCGAAATCCAAGAGCGCTTAGTAAACAATGAACCCTTACCTGTTTCTCGTGACATATTAATTGCAATAGCTAACTTTACAGGCCAAGCAGTATCAGTCACATCATCTAACCAGCCACAAGTTGAACAGTTAGTAGAGACCGCTGAGAAACAAACAAAAACCAACGTAGCTGCTGGTGGTGGTGAACAGATTCGTGTTCGTGCGGATTTACTTGATTTCTTAACCAACTTTACCGGTGAAGTTAATATCTCTCGCGACCGTGTGGGTCAGCAAAACTCTGCTATTCTTCTTCAACTAGCAGAAATGGAATCAACGGTAAGTCGTTTACAAGATCAGTTAAGAAACCTAGAAATAGAAACAGAGACACAAATTTTATTCCGTTATGAAGATAAAATTCATGACAAGACCGCTGACTTCGATCCGCTCGAATTTGACCGTTTCTCTATGATCCAACAGCTATCTCGTAGTTTGACTGAAAGTGTGAGTGATATGAATGAAATCACACAATCAATTGATAATATTGTGCGTGATTCAGACTCAATTCTCCTACAACAATCTCGACTTAGTGCCGATTTAGAACAAGGCTTAATGAATACACGCCTATTACCATTCACAGGGCTTGTGCCTCGGTTTGAACGTATTATACGTCAAGTCAACTCTGAACTAGGTAAGCAAGCTCACTTAACGGTATTAGGTGCTGAGCGAGAGCTGGACAGAACAATACTTGATCGAATTGTAGCCCCACTTGAACACCTCATTAGAAATGCTATCGCTCATGGCGTTGAGTCGCCAGAGAAACGACGCGAACTCGGTAAAGATGAAACAGGTCAACTCACATTATCAATTACGCGAGAAGGCTCTGAAATTCTATTATCTCTAGCAGATGATGGTCAGGGTATAGACGTCGAGAAAGTTAAACAAAAAGCGCTCAAACAAAACTTAATCAACCCAGATAAAATGCCATCTGATGAAGAATTGATCCAGCTAATCCTAACATCGGGCTTTAGTACTTCGGATGATGTCTCTCAGATTTCAGGCCGTGGTGTTGGTATGGATGTGGTAAGCAATGAAATCCGTGCACTAAAAGGTCGACTTTCAATTCAGTCCATTGCCGGAAAGGGAACAACATTCAATGTTCGCTTACCATTAACGCTCTCAATCATGCAGTCTCTAATGGTGAGCTGTAATGATAAGCCATATGCAATCCCTATGAGTGCTGTCCATGCAGGCACACGTGCTAGCGTCGCTGACATTAAAGCATTACTATCGACTGAGGGCGAAAGCCGTTTTGAATTCCACGGTGAATATTACCAATTCTTACCGCTCGCACAGTTACTTGATCAAACCATTACTCTACCTGATGACCCCAAAGTTCAGCTGCCGATACTACTCTTTAGATATGGTGATATGCAGCTTGCACTATTAGTTGATGCTGTTAACGCTAATCGTGAAATCGTACTGAAATCAGTTGGTGAACAATTAAGCACTATCAACTCGATTAATGGTGCAACTATTTTAGGTGATGGTCAGGTTGTATTTATTCTTGATATTCCATCATTGGTTGAAGCGGCAAATTTAAGTAATGCTGAAAGCTTAAAAGACTCATTATTAACACCAGCTGCAGATGTTCAACCTCATGACCGAACACCAATTGCAATGGTAGTTGATGACTCAATTACGATGCGTAAAGTATCAGGTAATCTTCTGAAACGTCATGGTTTCGATGTCATTACGGCTCGAGATGGTATTGATGCGATTGCCCAACTCAATGAGCAAACACCAGATATCATTTTACTTGACGTTGAAATGCCTCGAATGGATGGCTTTGAGTTTGCGACCTTAGTCCGTAATATAGAGCAATATAAAGAGTTACCAATCATTATGATCACTTCACGTACAGGTGACAAACATCGTACCAGAGCATTAAATATTGGAGTAAATTCCTATTTGGGTAAACCTTACCAAGAATTAGAGTTAGTAGAGACAATGCAAAACTTACTTGGCACACGCTATCCAGACACAAGACGCTAACAGGAAATAAACATGGCTGAGAACACAACTGACTTTATTCCTTGCATGCTTATTCCTTTACAGCAGCATTATTTATTATTGCCCAACTCAACTATTGCTGAAGTTATTCCTATGCCACAAGTCTCTGCTGTTGCAGAAAAACCGAGCTTCTGGGTAGGTGAATGTCATTGGCATACTCGGGAATTGCCCGTTATTAATGTAGAAGCGTTAATTGAAGATAAGCCAATTGACGTGACTGCAGCTAATAAGCTGTGTGTGTTACATGGCATCAATGAGTCATCTGATATTCCCGTTTACTCGCTACCTTGTTATGGTGTTCCACAATTAATTTATCTCAATGAGTCTACGCTACTTCTTGCAGAAGAATCTCAAGACTCAGATTTTGTACTCTATACATTACAAATTGGTAAAAAAACCGCTTACATCCCTAACTTAGATACTATTGAAACATCTCTAAGCCACTAAAAAAGACTTATTCGTGACCTGTTATTACCCTATTGGGCCAATAAAAATATCCCTTATCACCATCTTATTGGCACTATTCTCTATTAGTGTACTTGCTGATGTACCTGCTGATTATTCTCAACAGCGAAAAACGTTTCAGGTAGCCAAAAAAGCACTCGAAACAAATCAGATAAATATTTTCAGAGAGCTAAATGATCAACTAAAAGATTACCCTCTCCAACCTTATTTAGACTACCTCTACTTACGCCATAGACTAAGTCATACTGATGAAAAAACTATTACTAGTTTTTTAGAAAAACAAAAAAACACCTTCTATGCCAAGCGTCTAAGAAGCAGCTGGTTAAATAGCTTAGCTAACAACAAAAAATGGTCTCTGTTCCTTGAACAATATCAAGCGCCACAATCTACTTCTAGACAGTGTCTTAGACTACAAGCTCTTATCAATACAGGTAATATTCAAGAAGCGTTTAATGAAATTCCTCGTTTGTGGCTTGTGCCTAAATCACAGCACAAAAACTGTGATCCAGCATTCAAGTACTGGCAAAGTAACAACCAATTAACAGATAATCTTCGCTGGCAACGTATCATGCTTGCAGTACATGCGAGCCAGTTTAGTCTAGCCAAATACCTAGCTAAGACACTGAAAAACCCTCAGCCAGCCAATCGTTTAATCGAAAAGTGGCAGCAGGCAAATTCGAAACCTGTTGCATTGCTAAAATTGAAATTGGCAGACAACTGGAATAATAGAGATATTATTAAATATGCTATTAAGCGGCTTGCAAGAAAGTCGACTGATCAGGCCTATGAAGCATGGCTCATAAAAAGTAAAACATATAACTTCACAGAGCAAGATAAACTAAACATACAGCGAGCCATCGCTAACCGTGCAGCGCTCAACCGAGAAGACCGTACCTTAGAATATTTTGCAGATATTCCTAATGAACCATGGCGTGTCCGAGCAGCCCTATGGCAACAAAATTGGCCTGCTGTAAATAAAGCCATTTTAAGCCTCAATATTAATGAGCGACAACACCCTCGCTGGCAATATTGGTTAGCTCGTAGCCAAGAAAAACTGGGGCAACATACTGAGGCAACAAAGACCTATCAAGCTTTGAGCAATAAACGGGATTTTTATGGCTTTCTTGCTGCCGACCAGTTACAGCAACCTTATCAGATGAATCACAACCCTATTTACTATGAACCGACTGAACTAGGGCAACTTCTCGACCTCCCTTCAGTCGCTAGATTACAAGAGTTTTATGCACTTGATCTCAATCTCGCAGCACGCCGTCAAGCCTATCAACTTAAACAAACACTATCGCCACGACAGTTGCAGTTACTAGCCACGCAGATACATAAATGGCAGTGGCATAATCAAACCATCGCTTTATTAGGTAAGGCAAAGTATTGGGATGCACTCGACCTCCGCTTTCCAATTGTTTATGACACCCCCATCCTCCTTGCAGCAAAGAAAAATGGTATGGATCCTTCTTGGCTATTTGGCATTGCGAGGCAAGAAAGTGCATTTAATCCACATGCACGCTCACATGTTGGGGCGACTGGACTCATGCAGTTAATGCCTAAAACAGCTAAACAAATTGCACGCCAGATTAATAAACCACTAAAAAAAGTCTCTGAACTACTCATACCTGAACGAAATATTGAGCTAGGCAGTGCTTATTTACGTCGCATGTATGATATCCAACAGCGCAACCCCGTGTTAGCAACAGCCTCTTATAATGCAGGGCCTCATCGCGTTTCCCGCTGGCTGCCAGAGCATAAATTGCCCGCAGATATTTGGATTGAGAATATTCCATTCACTGAAACTCGTCGCTACACACAAAGTGTTTTGAGTTATGCAGCGATTTTTGATTACCAGCGAAAGCAAATAATAAAACCCTTATCAACACGTATGCCAGCAGTGCAAGCAAAAACACCGTAAAATAGAAGCATGAAAACCTATCTTGTAGGCGGCTGCGTCCGTGATAAATTACTTGGCCTTCCCATCAAAGATAGGGACTGGGTAGTAGTTGGTAGTACTCCTGAATTGATGTTAGCCGAGGGTTTTCAAGCTGTTGGAAAAGACTTTCCTGTTTTTCTTCACCCTAGAACTCATGAAGAATATGCACTTGCACGCACAGAACGAAAAACTGCTCCTGGTTATAAGGGCTTTGTCGTTCACGCTGCACAAGACGTTACTCTAGAACAAGATCTCATTCGTCGAGACTTAACTATTAATGCTATCGCCCAAGATTCTAGTGGCAATTTAATCGACCCCTACAACGGCCAGCAGGATATTCGCGATAAGATCCTCCGACATATATCTCCCGCATTTAGCGAAGATCCTGTTCGTGTTTTACGCATTGCACGCTTTGCTGCGCGATTTGGTTTCACCATTGCTGATGAAACGAAACAGCTTATCCAAGAAATGATCGCCAATAAAGAGCTCGAACATCTTGTTTCCGAGCGCGTATGGCAAGAATTAGAAAAAGCACTCGCTACCCCTCACCCTTCATTGTTCTTTATGGCTTTACGTGACGTGGGGGCATTGAACGTACTCTTCCCAGAAGTTGATAGGCTTTTTGGCGTACCACAAGCGCCTAAGTGGCATCCTGAAATAGATACCGGGATTCACGCTATGCTAGTGCTCGATCAGGCAGCAAAGCTAACTGCTGATATTACTGTCCGTTTTGCAGCCTTGTGCCATGACCTAGGTAAGGGCACAACACCAGCCGATATTCTGCCGCAACATATTGGTCATGAATTGCGAAGCGTTCACTTAACTCAAGCATTGTGTAAACGTTTACGTGTCCCTAAAGAAATCCACACCGTTGCGCTAAAGGTTGCCGAATATCACACCCATGTTCATTTACTGTTTGAAATGAGAGCTGAAACTATTCTTGAAGTGATAGAAGCTTTAGACGCATTTCGTAAACCAGAGCGTTTCGCACAGTACCTATTAGCTGGAGAAGCTGATTTTCGTGGTCGACCAGGTTATGAAAGCCTGCCAATGCCTGCTATTGAGGTGTTTAAACAATGTTTTCAGGCAGCACGAGAAGTGGTCGCAAAACCATTTGTGGAGCAAGGACTGAAAGGACCAGCGATAAACGATGCGATTCGCACGCAGAGGATTGTTGCTATTGAAGAAATCATGAAAACACACAAGCACTAATTCCTGACGTATAATCATTTTATTTTTTAATCTTTCCCGTACAGGATTTCCCCATGAGCGATTCAATTTCCACTAACTGGGCAAGTGTCAATGCAGCTTGCCAACCTTTAGTTGATAATTTAGTAGCTAATGCCCAAGCATTACAGCTTGAAATTAGCACGTTAAGTAACGGTACTCGCATTATTGATGCCGGCATCAAATGTAATGGCGGTCTTGAAGCTGGGCGCTTAATTGGTGAAATTTGCATGGGTGGTTTAGGAACTGCAACCCTAGGCACAAATAGCGGTTTTGAAAACTGGCCTTGGTCTGTCAATGTTCATGCTAAAACACCTGTATTAAGTTGCCTCGGTAGCCAGTATGCTGGATGGAGCTTATCTCATGAAAAATTCTTTGCATTAGGTTCAGGTCCTGGTCGTGCACTAGCAGGTAAAGAAGAAGTATTGAAAGAGTTTGGCTATAAAGATGAAGCAACAACAACGACTATCGTATTAGAAGTTGACTCGTTCCCTCCGATTGAAGTGGCTGAAAAAGTAGCTAAAGACTGCGGCATCAAAGCTGAAGACTTAACGTTCATCTTAACACCAACATCAAGCCTTGCTGGCGTGATGCAAATCGCCATTCGTGTTCTTGAAGTAGCAATGCATAAAGCACACACGCTTCATTTCCCTATGGATAAAATTATTGATGGTTACGGTGTTACCCCTGTTGCTCCTCCGGGCGGAGACTTTATGACAGGTATGGGCCGTACCAATGATGCGATTTTGTTTGGTGGTCAAGTCCATTTATTTGTTAAATCAACCGATGAAGAAGCAAAAGACTTAGCTGAAAAATTACCAAGTAATACATCTTCTGATTATGGCCGCCCATTTGGCGAAGTATTTAAATCATATGATTTTGACTTCTTCAAAGTAGATCCAATGTTATTTAGCCCAGCCAAAGTAATCGTAACAAATGCAAACACTGGTAAGAGCTTTACTGCTGGTGAGCTTAATACCGAATTACTTACTACATCATTTGGCCTGTAATCTATCATTACGCGAGGTAGGTCTCCTGCCTCGCCATCAACTTTAATTCTTAATGCAATCCCACTCAAAAATAGTCATTTTTAACGACACGCATGGCTGGCATAGCGAACAACTAGTCAACGCATTAAAAGCCTATAAAATTAGCGCCGTCCTTTGTGACCTAGCTGATTGTACTATTGATCTTGATAAGCCTACAGGGCTTTCTATCCCTGGTTTTGAAGAAAAATTGCCTGCCGCTGCATTAGTCCGAGGAATAGCGCCCGGCACATTAGAACAGATCACTTTAAGAATGGATGTATTACATACTCTGGCAGAGTTATCTGTTCCAGTATTGAATCCTGCCAGTGCTATTGAGCACACTGTTGATAAAGCTCGTACTTCATTAAGACTCCACTTATCAGGCCTTAAAACACCTAAAACGTGGGCCAGTGAAAACCCGCAGCAGGCTAGAATCATTGCAGCTAAACAGTTTAAAAAATCACTTAGTGTTGTCATCAAACCTCTATTCGGTTGCCAAGGTAAAGGCATCAAAAAAATCAATAACCTCGATGAGTTTGATGCTCTTACCGTTGTTGGTGATGCATTTTATATGCAAGAGTACATAGAACCTTTTGAAGAAAATAATTGGCAAGATTGGCGACTCATGGTGGTTGATAATGTCGTATGTGCTGCAATGTCTAGGCGTTCTTCACACTGGATAACTAATTTTGCACAAGGTGCTAGCTGTTTTGCGACAACGATCACTCCTGAAATGGAGCTACTTGCAATTAAGGCGACTCAGGCTGTTGAAGCAGATTATGCTGGGGTAGATCTGATTCGCAATAAGGATGGGAGCTACACGGTATTAGAAGTTAACAGCGTACCGGCATGGAAGGGTTTATTTCAAGCAACGGGCATCAATGCTGCAGACAATATTGCTAAAGCCTTAGCTAAGCGTATTGCATCAACTCAAGCTGAAACACGTGATCATGTTCAGTAGAGAAGAAATTCAACGCTGTATTATTTGGGCCTGTGAAAGTGAGGTTCTATCGCCAAAGCCTGGAAATGTAAATAGTGTGAGTGATGGCCACAATATGCAGGTTGAAGACTTTATTCAAAGTGCTCACGCTATTGCCCCAGCATTAACGGAGTCAAATAATTCCGTTGGTCAACGTATCTTATTAGCAGTTCAGGCCACCCGTGAAGTTGTGGACTGCAACACCAACCTTGGTATTGTCTTACTCTTTGCACCCTTATGTGTTGCTATCGAGCAATGTAAGCATAGAGATCAGCTTCGAGACAAACTGTCTGAAGTCTTAAAAGCACTGACCATTGACGATGCTAAGTATTGCTTTGAAGCCATCCGACTAGCCGAAGCAGGCGGGATGGGAAAGGTACAAGATCAAGATATTAATGACACACCATCCGTCACACTCTTAAAAGCGATGGAACAAGCAAAAGATCGCGACTCTATAGCTGCTCAATACCTTAATAATTACCAGTCAATTTTCGAAACTGGGCTTCTAAATTTGACATTTGAAATTAATTCTGGGGAAAGTGTTGAATGGGCTACTACTTTCGCGTATCTTTATCTCTTATCAGATAGCTATGACACTTTGATTTGTAGAAAACAAGATAAGCAGACAGCACGAATAGTAAGTCAACGGGCTAAGAAATTTATCGATAGATGCAGTAAAAACAACGTGTTAAAGAGCTTCTCAGCTGAGTTATCAGATTGGGATCAAGAATTAAAGAGGGATGCAATAAATCCAGGAACAACGGCTGACATGACCGCAGCTACGTTGTTAGTATATGCATTAACCTCAAATGAATTTCAGCGCACTTTTATGTGTACTGAGCAGGACGTACGTTCCTTGAATACGTATAACCTCCCCTAACAATGCTTGGGGGATTTTAGATGGGCCTTTTTATAAATTTTTGGAACAGGAATAAATAACATGCCAGTTATCGACCGCGTACTTGTAGGTGAATCTCTAGTCATTGAAGATGGTGACTTAGACAACGTATCTCACATTGACTTAATCATGGGCCCACGTGGCTCAGCAGCAGAAGATGCATTCTGCCGCACTTTGACTGACCAAAAACAAGGTGTTAATGGTCTTTTAGCTGTAGTAGCTCCTAACCTTATGGTTAAGCCTGCAACAGTTATGTTTAACAAAGTTACAATCAAAAACATGAAGCAAGCAGTTCAAATGTTTGGCCCAGCTCAACGTGGTGTTGCTATGGCTGTAGCTGAATGTGTTGAAGATGGCACAATCCCAGCTGCTGAAGCTGATGATTGCTTCATCTGTGTTGGTGTATTCATTTCTCCAACTGCTGACAGCGACCAAAAGATCCAAGATTGGAACTACCGTGCTACTAAAGAATCAATCAAACGTGCTGTTGCTCGTGAGCCAAAAGCAGCTGACGTTGTAGCACAATACAAATCAAGCGAACATCCTTTCGCAGCAAGCTAAGTTTTAATTTAGTTTGAATGATTTTAAAAGCCGCTTTCTCTAAAAAGAGAAAGCGGCTTTTTTATGTCCGAACCTCAATAAAAAGAGCGAATCATCTCTTTAGTTAGTCTGCCATCATGTAATGCACTGGCAACTAATACTCCTTCTATATTTTGATCTTTTAACTCGTTTAAATCATCAATATTTCTCACGCCACCAGCGGCATAAATATCACTTGTCACTGCGCAGGCCTTTATCTGAATAAGCAAATTTAAATCAGGTCCTTTTTCAGAACCAATACAATCTAAATTCATCACAATAATTCCTGCTGGCCAGTATTTTTGTTCATTTAATAAAACATCATCACCTAAAAATTGACCTTGCTTAAAATCTAAGGAAAGAATGCTTTTCTTTTTAACATCTTTATCTTCTAGCCATACAGGGTCCACTAAGGTTTCACTACCAATAATGGGCTTGATATTGCTATATTTAGCAATTCTATTCCAGTCATCTTTATTTTTAATGCCTGCATCTAATAAGAACTGGATCGTTGGAAATTTACCTGAAATATCGGCATAAAGTAATGAATTGAACTCCCCATCCATAATAGCGTCCAAATCAGCAATATAGACAGTCTGAAAAGCCTGTAAGGCTAGTAGGGCCTCGATTACTTCGATAGGGTTATACTTATCGGTAATAATTGATTGTAATAATTGGTAGTTATGCCTATCTCCACGACGAGCCTGCACAACCTTTCCCCTCATTACATCTATGACAGGTATAATCTTCACCCTACTCCTTAGGCATCATTTGATAGCAATTAATGAAACTATTTATCTACGAGCATATAACCAGTGGTGCGCTCAGCAACGAGACATTACCCGCTAGCCTTCAGCGCGAAGGTAATATGATGCTGCAGGCCCTTATCGAGGACTTTATACAGCTCGCTGATATTAAAATCATCATTTTACGCGATCACCGACTTGAAGCGATTAATATCATCAATCAAGCCATTAACTGTATTATCGTAGATGATAAAGCGACATTTAAACAAGCCTATAAAGATGCCATTCAAGAAGCTGATTGCATCCTGCCAATAGCACCAGAAACTGAAAACATTCTATTCAATATACAAACCTCTATTTTAGCCGAAGGTAAACAGTTACTTAGCAGTCAGCCCTCCGCAACCGCTCTGTGTACGGATAAGTATCGCTGCTATCAGTCACTTGCCTCCAGCGCAATCCCAACACCAGAGACCATTTTAGCGAGTGAGTGGTCACTATCTACTCTAGAATCTAAATCAGGTTACGTTACAAAACCACGTGATGGAGCAGGTAGCATCGATACACTGTTTTTTGATGATAGCGCTGCATTAACAAACTTCTTGAATAGCTATGATAAAGACTTGAAGCAATTTATTGTTCAGCCTTATATTACAGGTATTCCAATCAGCCTTTGTGTTCTATGCAATGACACAACTATAGAAGTGCTCGCAACCAATAATCAACATATCGATTTGCAAGAAAATAGCTTCTCATTTCAAGGCTGCACGGTGAATAGTGCAGCCTTGAGCATGGAGCTCGCAACGAATATTAGCCAAGCTATTCATAACACTATTCATGGTTTATGGGGCTTTATAGGTATTGATGCCATTGTTAGTAACGGCCACATAGTAATAGTCGATATCAACCCTCGTCTAACTACTTCCTATATTGGACTGCATAAATCGTTACAAATAAATCCTGCTCAATTATTATTATCGATGATGAAAACTAACTCCATCCCCCCTATTTCTCAACGCTTGCCTATCGAGGTTTTAGTATGACTACATCTTGCATCAGTGGTTGGGACATTGGTGGCGCTCACATCAAAGTTGCACGCTGTGACAGCAATGGTGAGCTACTCACTGTTACTCAAGTTGCATGTCCTTTATGGCTCGGTATCGATCAATTAGAACGAGCGATTGAAACACTGCTTTCAGACCTTAATAATCAAGGTGATCGCCATGCCATAACCATGACGGGGGAGTTAGTTGATATTTTTGCTAATCGCCAACAAGGCGTTTCTGATATTTTGTCATGTCTAAAAAAATATATTGCACCACAAAATACAGTTGTTTATGCCGCAGAGTTGGGGCTAATTACACCTGCTCACGCGACACAATCTTGGCAGCAAGTAGCATCTCGTAACTGGCAGGCAAGTGCAAGCTTAGTGGCACAGCAGGAATCAGAGGGTTTATTCATCGATATAGGCAGTACTACCTGCGATATTATCCCCTTTAGTAATGGCCTAGAAGTTCCCTCTGGTACAACTGATTTTCAGCGTCAGACTACCAGAGAGTTACTCTATACTGGTGCAATTCGAACACCATTAATTGCAATTAGCCAAGCAGCTCCCCTAAACGGCACTATTACGAGTTTAGCTGCGGAACTCTTTGCCACATCAGCTGACGTTTGGTGTTTATTAGGCTTATTAGACCCCAAAACAATCCAAGATAGCAGTGCGGATGGGCAGTCGTGGAACAATACATTTTGTGCTACTCGTATTGCGAGGTTATTTGGTGCTGACTTCGAGCAAGCAAGCCTAAATGAATGGCAACAAGTCGCACAATGGTTTGCCGAACAGCAAATACACCAAATTACTCAGGCAATACTTCAGGTTATTTCATCTCAGCCTTCTCTTGCGCATGATGCACCATTAATCGGTGCCGGTGTTGGTCACTTTATCATTAAACGTTGTGCTCAAAGATTGAACCGACCTTACCGTGACTTTGCCAATACGATTTCAGTTTCCAATATAAATGCATCGGATAACGCTGCAGCTGTAGCAGTGGCCCTTCTAGCACATCGTAACTTAACGTAAAATATATCCATGAGTGAAATAAACCTACCGCCATTATGTTCCGAGCTACCTTATCGCAAAGATAGTTCGTCCTATTTTGATACTATTCGGGATAAAGAATGGCCGATCTTTTTAGATAGTGCTAATAGCTCACATATTGATGCTCGTTACGATATTCAAACCGCAGACCCTTTTATCACCTTAACCACGGTTGGTGGCAATACCCTTATTACACAAGATGGACACTCTGAATTATCCAGTGAAGATCCTTTCTTACTGCTTCAATCTATCTTACAAACCCTGCCTGTCGAGCAGCCTTCAGATCTTCCTTTTTGTGGTGGAGCATTAGGCTATTTTGCTTACGACTTGGGGCGAAGAATTGAAATAGTGCCGAATTTAAGTGCCGATGATGAACATATTCCAGATATGATTATCGGGATTTATGACTGGGCCGTTATCACTGATCATCAACAACAGCGCTGTTGGCTAGCTAGCCATGGATTGAATCAGAATACGAAAAATATCTGGCAAGATCTTATCTCTAAACTCAGCACAACTGCAACAAACCCAAAAACAGCTCACTTTCAAGTTACCAGTGAACTAAGAAGTAACCTTGATAGAGAAAGCTACCAAACTGCTTTTGATAAAATTAAACACTATATTCATGAAGGTGACTGTTATCAGGTTAATCTCGCTAAACGGTTTGAAGTGAATGCAGAGGGTGATCCTTGGGCCGCTTATTCATTATTAAGACAACATAATACAGCGCCATTTTCCTGCTACTTTTCTACTCCCCATGTCACTGTACTTAGCTCCTCACCTGAACGATTACTCAGTGTTGATCAAAAACATGTTGAAACCAAACCAATAAAAGGTACTCGACCACGAGACTTAGCCAACCCTCAACATGACCAACAGCTTGCTGAAGAATTACAAGCAAGTATTAAAGATCGTGCAGAAAACCTTATGATTGTTGATCTTCTTCGAAATGATCTAGGAAAAACGTGTGAACCAGGCTCTATCAAAGTACCTAAGCCTTTTGCTCTCGAATCATTTACAAATGTACACCACCTAGTCAGTACAATCACTGGTACTTTATCTGCCCACCACACTGCAAGCTCGCTGCTGCGTGCGTGCTTTCCTGGCGGTTCCATCACGGGAGCACCTAAATTAAGATCAATGGAAATAATAGAAGAACTGGAGCCTAATCGCCGTGGTATTTATTGTGGCAGTATTGCGTATATTGGTTTCGATGGGAAAATGGACAGCAATATTACGATACGCACACTGGTATACAGTGATAATCGACTTCGCTTCTGGGCTGGTGGAGGCATCGTGGCTGACTCTGATGTTGAGGCGGAATATCAAGAAATTCATGATAAGGCATCATCTATGCTCAAATTAATCGATCAGCTCAAATAATGTCACCCATCGTCGTAAAACTGGGTGGAAGCCTCTATGACTCCCCCGAATTAACAACATGGTTAACAACATTAGCTGAGTATGCTCAAAAGCAAGCTGTCATCATCGTTCCTGGTGGAGGCCCTTTTGCTGATGGCATCCGTGCAGCACAAGCATTACATGGTTTCAGTGACAAAATAGCTCACCATATGGCATTACTGGCAATGAAGCAGTTTGGTTTATTACTGATAGGCTTAGCGTCTAACTGCCAAGCATTTACCATTAGCCCCCCTACGCAAGCCGCTCTATCGGTTTGGCTACCAGATGACTCTCTACTGCTAGATTCAAGCATTGAACAAAGCTGGGACATTAGCTCAGATAGCCTTGCTTTATGGCTGACCCAACGTATTTCAGCACAGCAATTACTATTAATAAAGCGGAGTCAAACTAGCGAGCATTCTATAGGTCAACTTACGAAAAACGGTATTCTAGACCAAGGCTTTAGCAAGCTCTTTTCTAAAAACCCTGTCACTGCAAAAGTCATTCACTATAAAAACCATAGCCAGCTAGATAGCTATAGCTCAGATCTTCAGCAAAGCCTATCATTGCCATGAATAAAGAATTATCTACTCAAATAAATAGTTTAATCGAATCAATACCTGATTTAGGTGATAAGCAACGCTCAGAAATCACAGCCTCTGTACAGGTGCTTTTATCTGAAGCTCTCCTACACAAAAAAGTGACTTGGGCTGCACATATGACTCCAGAAACGGGGAGTGCTGCTTTATTAGGTAATCTTATTGCTGCTCATCATAACGGTAACCTTCTTTCGGCTAATTTGTATCCCCAACTTGCTGAAATTGAAGCTCAATTAATAAGCTGGCTTTGTCAGCCATTTTATAAGCAACATGGTCATTTCACTCATGGTAGTAGCTATGGCAATTTAGAAGCACTCTGGCACGCTAGAGAACATAATAAATCGTCTTCAAATATCGTCTATGGTTCATCTGCTACACATTATTCAGTTGCCAAGGCATGCCGTATCTTAGGACTAGAATTCCGAGCTATTACAACTGATTCTGTTGGTAAAATAGAGACCGATGCCCTGCAAACAGCTTGTAAACAAAACCCTCCTTTAGCAATCGTGGCTACGGTAGGTACTTCCTCATCTGGTGCCATCGACTCTTTAGAAAGATGCGCCAATATTGCTGATGATCTGAATTGCTGGTTACATATTGATGCCGCTTGGGGTGGAGCTCTGGCCTTCTTAGAAGGCCAAACAATGCTAACGGGTATCGAACGAGCTGATTCCCTATGTTTTGATCCTCATAAAGCTCTAGGTCTACCCAAGCCATGTAGCGTAATACTCTATCAACAGCCGCTAGAGAGCTTTACAGACATAGAAGCAGACTATCTAAGCCAAACACCAAAAAAGACGCTTGCAGGCTCTTATGGAGGCGAATTATTTCTGTCGCTCTGGTTTCGCTTATTGTGTAATAAAGATGGGATAATTTCAGAGGTTTATAGCCGCTTAGAACAAGCCCGGTTATTCGCAAATAAGCTAAAAGATAAAACAGACTGGACTATATGGCATTCACCGACAGGAATCGTTTGTTTTGCACCGAATAATGATAAGGAGCGATTAGCCTTAGAGAATATAACTACCTTTTCAAATGCAAAAATAAATAACCAGCCCGTTTTTCGGGCTGTATTTGCAAGCACAACTACAAAAGCTGACGCATTGTTTACTGAGCTTGAGCCTTATCTTTAATCTGCTTTTGAACACTATCAAAGCGTCTCAACCATGATGGCAATGTATTAAGGGGGGCAGGCCACTGCTTGCTTGCTTTTAATGCTGTATTCTTATCAGAATAAACGCCATAAATGAGTGCATACCAAACTCGCCCATTTCTCATACTCTCAAACTCAGCCACATCTCCTGTCAGAGCATATTTATCTATGAATTCCTGCACTTCATAATGTTCCCAAGATCCCATCAATTGAAATGTATAATCTGACGATTTCTGCTGCTGGATCCAACTTTCTTGGTGAGTTTCTGAGTTTGCCGTCATTGAAGTTTCTGGCTGAGCTACATTCCCAGTAGAGCTAATTTCTTGTTTCGTCGCCACAACTTCCTCATGTGACTCAGAGGCCGATATGAGCTCAATATCATCCGGTATGGTTGCAACCAGAGAAGCCAGCTCATCTCGCCCTGCTTGTTCTAAACTTGTGACCTTATCATCTTCCACAATCACTGTTGTAAGCGCTTCATCAGCTTCCTTAAATGGTAATGCGTGTATTTGCTCACTCGTCGCTTCACGGTCCTGTTCACTAAACAAGGCATTAATTTGCTGTTGGAATACTAGAAGCAGTATCAAAGAAATAACCAATAAGCCGAGTCCCGCCCATTTTAATAAGCTGAAATATTTTGCTAAATTAAAATTAATTACCTTATTCCCACTAGAAATGCCTAATAACTTTTGATGGGCTAACTGATTAACTTTAGCTGGGAGTCCATTAGATTGACGATAGAAATATTTCAAATCCTTTTGATTAAAAGGTATTTCTCCCGCATAACCCGCAGCTACTAATCGGTGCATTAGGTAATGTGGCAATTCTTGTTCAGACAAGGTTGGCAAATCGACTCGTTGTGAGCGACCATCCAGTTGGTTCCACTCTGACAATACATTACTAGCAGTCAATACAGCTTGTAATAAGAAACTTTCTTCACCTTGCCATAATAACCACTTATTAATTACTGATAACGTACCTACATTAACAGAATCAAAATTATCAACTAAAAGTACTGGCCGAATATTTAACTTTATTAATCGTTCCAAGCGAGTTTTCAGTAAACTTTCGAAATCCTTTGTTTGAGCTATCTCTACAGCATCAACACCAAAATCTCGTAAACATTGTTCCATCACTATTTCAGCAGTTAATTCAGGTGAAGCCTCTATATGACAAACTCTTAATTCATCTCCAGCACTCTGTTTTAACTCGGATAATAATGTACTTTTCCCTCCGCCTTGTGGAGCCACCAGGCAAGGAATTTTGTCACTAGCTCGTAGCAAATGCAGCACTAAATTGAGTCGTTGCTCAATTTGTTCGCCGCGGTAGAAGCTTCCAATATTGGTAATACCATTATTGAATGGTGCCGATCCCAAAGCTAAACGCGTGAGGTAGTTTGGTTCAACTGCAGAGTTGGCAATGCTGCTCATTCGTGATAAATCTAACTCTGGAAATCAGCCAGAGTGTCAGCCAAACTAGCTTTCGAATAATCATCACTAATAACTGCTTGCCCAATGCCTTTCATTAAAACCAATCTAATCTGGCCATCTTGTACTTTCTTATCAACAGACATTAAAGACATGAATTGTTCAGCGGTCATTCCTTCGGGCACAGTCGTTGGGAGTTTTGCAGCAATAAGTAGTCGTTTGATACGTTCAACTTGATCTTCAGTCATCCAACCCATTCGGCATGATAAATCTGCAGCCATCAACATGCCAACCGCAACCCCTTCCCCATGTAAGAAATTACCATACCCCATGCCAGTTTCAATCGCGTGACCGAAAGTATGACCTAAATTCAATAATGCTCTCACACCTTGCTCAAGTTCATCTTGAGCAACAATATCGGCTTTATCTTGGCAAGAACGCTCGATTGCTTCCGCTAACACAACTTGATCGCGAGCTAACAATGCAGACATATTATTTTCTAGCCATGTAAAAAAGTCCGCATCATTGATTAAGCCATATTTAATCACCTCTGCTAAGCCAGATGCTAACTGACTGTCTTCTAAGGTATTCAAGGTCAAAGTATCAGCAATCACACATTGAGGCTGATAAAAAGCACCAATCATATTTTTACCCAAAGCATGATTTACCGCCGTTTTACCGCCAACCGACGAATCAACTTGAGAAAGTAGTGTTGTTGGGATCTGTATAAATGGTACACCTCGTTGATAAGAGGCTGCAGCAAACCCGGTCATATCTCCAATAACACCACCACCCAAGGCAATTAAAGTTACTTTCCGAGAAAACTTTGCTTCTAACAAAGCATCAAATATCTGATTCAATACTTCTAAGTTCTTGAACTGTTCCCCATCAGGCAAAATGACTGATCTACAATTGTATACAGATAAAGATTCTAGAACTTTTTCAAGGTATAAAGGAGCAATGGTTGTATTTGTGACAACTAATACTTCTGTTCCTTTGATATGTTTTTCAAGTAATTCTGCTTGAGCTAATAACCCATCACCGATATAAATAGGATAACTACGATCAGCTAAAGATACTTGTAATGTTTTCATCATTCTTTTTTATTTACCTACATTCTCTAAAAGACTTATAGCTTGTGTAACAGCATGAGAAATTGATTGCTCGCCTGTGCGTAACTCTATATCCGCAACACTTTCATATAAGGGGCCTCGTTCAGCTAATAAGCTTACAATCTTCTGCTTTGGGTTTTCAGTCTGAAGTAATGGACGACTTTTATCTTTCGAAGTTCGGCGAGACAACTGTTCGGCTGAAGCAGATAAATAGATGACATTACCTCTGGCTCGCAATAAACGGCGATTGTTTTCTGAAAGTACAGCCCCGCCGCCCGTCGCTAAGACAATATCTTTAAGCTGTGACAATTCATCGATAACTTTATGTTCACGAGCACGAAAGCCTTCTTCACCTTCCATTTCAAATATCCATGAAATAGAAACACCTGTGCGCTTCTCAATTTCCTTATCGCTATCAAAAAAACTACGTCCCAGAGCTTTTGCCAACTGCCTTCCAACCGTCGATTTTCCAGCTCCCATAGGACCAACTAAAAATATATTTCCACTTACCACAAAGGGTTAATCCTTTCATTTGATACGACAAAAAAGCCGGTCCAAAATGAGCCGGCTTTTGTTCGTAAAATTATACTATACCAACTAGAACTTAAGACTATCTTTAATAATTTTAGGTGTAACAAACACTAACAACTCGCGCTTGGTATTTTCGTTGGTATTTGTTTTAAATAAGAATCCTACATAAGGCAAATCACCAAAGAATGGCACCCGTCTAGATGATTTAGTTTTTCTTTGCTCATAGATACCGCCAAGAACAACCGTTTCACCATTATCAACTAATACTTGAGTTTTCACACTTCGAGTATCAATACTAGGTACTCCTAAGAAAACAGCACCGACCTCATCCTTATTCACTTCTAAGTCCATCACAACACGATCATCTGGCGTTATTTGAGGTGTGACGTCTAATTTTAACACCGCCTCTTTAAATGAAACCGATGTCGCACCACTTGAGCTTGCTTCTTGATAAGGAATTTCAGTACCTTGTTGAATCGTTGCGGTTTTCTGATTCGATGTGATTACACGAGGGCTTGAAACAATTTCACCTTGTCCCTCTTCCTGCATTGCAGATAATTCAAGTTCAAGTATTGCACCTAATGGTAGTTTCGCCAATGCTAAGGCAAAAGTACCGGCAGCATTAGCGACTGGTAAATTCACATTCAAGCGATCTGCTTGCTCTAAAGTATCACCATTTAATAACTGGGTCGTACCATTAAGACTACCAGAAGTAGCAACATTAGTAACATCAGGGTTATTACCTACCACAGATCCTGAGGTTCCGAACCTAACACCCAACTCTTTAGTAAAATCATTATTGGCAATAACGATTCGAGATTCAATTAATACTTGGCGAATAGGAATATCTAATTTATCAACTAACTTCCGAATTTGAACTAACTGATCGGCTGTATCTCGTAACAATAGTGAATTCGTTCTTTCATCGACCGTTACACTTCCTCTGCCTGATAAAAATCCCGTTACTCCAGTACCAGTACTTTCTTCTTTACCGCTTTCTAATAAAGAAGCTAAATCCGTTGCTTTCGCAAAATTCACTTCAATAATTTCAGAGTAAAGCGGCTCTAATTCAACCAATTGTTTTTTCGCTGCTAATTCCTGCTTTTCTCTGGCTGCAATCTCTGTCGCTGGGGCTATCAGCATCACGTTACCATTCTGACGCATAGCTAACCCTT
>CALCCU010000050.1 GCA_937900515.1 uncultured Gammaproteobacteria bacterium
GGTAATATTTGATGAGTTTCACGAACGTAGTTTAGATTCTGATCTAGCACTTAGCTTGTGCCTTAAAGGTCGTGATTTGTTTAGAGATGAATCGAATCCTTTAAAAATACTGGTGATGTCTGCCACACTCGATAGTAAGGCAATAGCGACATTACTCGCAGATGCACCGGTTGTGAAAAGTGAAGGGCGTTCTTACCCTGTCGATATTATTTACAGCCATGCTAGGCAAGCTAAGGAACGTATCACTGACCGTGTGGTCGCGACTATCAAGCATGCAATTAATGATAATCCAAGCAGTAGTCTACTGGCTTTTTTACCGGGACAAGCTGAAATTAGACGTGTTGCTGATGAGCTTTCGAACTGGATTTTTGATACGAAATCAACAGGTATTCATCTGTATCCACTCTATGGAAATTTATCAATCGAAGAGCAACGTAAGGCCATTGAACCGCTGAATGGTAAACAAGTAAATGATCAGAAAATTGTCTTGGCGACTAATATTGCGGAAACTAGCCTCACGATCGAGGGGATCGATATTGTGGTTGACTCTGGGCTGGTTAAAGAAGCAAGCTTTAACCCATCAATTGGCATGACGCGATTACAAACTGTCAAAATTTCAAATGCATCCAGTGTGCAAAGAGCAGGACGAGCAGGACGATTAAGGGCGGGAAAATGTTACCGTCTCTGGTCAGCAGATCAACATAAACAGCTAACAGCACATGATACAGCTGAAATTCTAAATGCAGATCTAGCCCCCTTGGCATTACAGTTGTTGCAGTGGGGTGTTGACACTCCAGATGAATTGTTATGGATTGATCCACCACCCAAAGGTTTATGGCTGCAAGCAATTGATTTATTGAGTGCACTTGGTGCGATCAAGTCTACGGCTAATGGCTGGCTGCTTACCAATCATGGTCATGCGATGACCACACTACCAATACACCCAAGGCTTGCACACTTATTATTATGTGGCTCTGCAGTCGGTTTTCTTAAACCAGCAAGCTTACTTGCCAGTCAGTTATCTGACCGCGACCCTTTTAGTCAAGACAATGCAGATATTGGCTATCGCCTTGAACGATTAAATGGCACAGCTAAGTGTCCACAAATGCACCAGGGTTGGTTACAGCGAACTCGTGAATTAGCATTGGAGTTTGAAAAACAGGTGGTGAAAGTAAAATCATCTATTAAACTCAGTTATTTAATCAAACCCGAACAACTTCCCGGGTATTTGCTCGCCTGTGCCTACCCTGATCGAATCGCGCGTAAACGCCATTCGGGCGGGTATCAACTAGCCAACGGTCGTAGTGCAACGTTAAGAGGAAACAACTTTGCGAATGATAGGTGGCTCGTAGTCGCAGATATATCGAGTCAACAGGATGGAAAAGGGGATATTATTCGCTCAGCAGCTAAATTTGATGAACAACTGTTTGAGTCAGCGCTCAGCGATTTAGTTCAGTTAGAAACTATTGCTGAATGGGATAAACAAACAAATCGCTTTATTGCTGAAGAGCGGCAAAAAATAGGCGGGTTAATTATTAAACGATCTCGCTTAAGCACGGTACCTACCCAAGCCAAAAGTACGGCGCTAATTCAATTTATTCGTAAACAAGGATTAAGCCTTTTTGTCTGGCCGCCAGAGCTTAAGCAATGGTGTGCCCGAGTATCACTGCTTAGATCGATTGATAAAGACAACGGTTGGCCAGATGTTAGCCATGAAGGATTAATGTCTACACTGGAGGATTGGTTAGCGCCATACTTGGACGAGGTAAACTTATTAAATGACTTTAAAAGGGTTCACTTAACTGAGATTCTGCATGCACTCCTACCTTGGGAACAGCAACAGATACTCAATCAACTGGCACCGACTCACCTAAAAGTACCATCGGGCTCTAATATCCGTATCGACTATACAGAGAGTCCACCAGTGTTAGCTGTAAAACTACAAGAAATGTTTGGTTGCGAGCAAACTCCAGCAGTTGTTTCAGGAAAAGTATCTTTGTTAATTCACTTGCTATCACCAGCAGGGAAACCACTGCAAATTACACAGGATCTCGCTGGTTTTTGGCACACTTCATACCATGATGTAAAAAAAGAAATGAAAGGACGTTATCCCAAACATCCTTGGCCTGATGATCCATTGATCGCACTAGCGACAAGAAAGGTTAAAAAGCGTATGTGACTTTCAAGGTAAGTGACATAAGTGATTTTAAAACTATTGTAGTTTCACTGGTAGAGATGGAAGCCTAACTATATTGAGACTCACTCCTATGTAAAAGTCACCTAATTCTGAGTTATAAGAATAAAGATCAAAGCTAAGTTCAGAATTTAAAATCTAATCTTATGGCTAGTAAACAAACCTAGCCAATATTTTAAACCTGAAACCATTGATAGTAGAGTATTCTAGAAAGAGAGGCGGGCAGACCAAACAAAGGCTTAGTCCGTTAATGAGACAAAGTGAGTTGATTTTGCGCAAACGGTTTTTTACGACATTCAATTTAACTTAAAAATCAGCTAATTGTATTCATATAATAAAATACAAGACCATACA
>CALCCU010000051.1 GCA_937900515.1 uncultured Gammaproteobacteria bacterium
CTAGGAATACCGTAGCAGGATGAGAAGAGCGGGAGAGACTGCGCACCGTAGCTCTAACTCGGTGTGCTAAGGCGTGTCGGAAAGTGTAAATAGTTAGATGAATATATTGGTATGAAGTAGAATTAGTGTCTTAAAACTTATCATCAATATTGTAAGGCTCCTATGATCCGTCTGATTTTTTTATTTGTCGCATGCAGTGTATTAAGTGCATGTTCTGACAGTGTTGATGAGCTACCCAAAGAAACACTACCCTCTGGGCTAACAACATCGGTGTCTTATCATGACGCTATTCGTCCTATAATTGAAAAAAAATGTATTGCTTGCCATAGTTGTTTCGATGCGCCATGCCAACTTAAGCTAGAATCTGCTGCCGGCTTAATTCGTGGTGCTACATTGAAAGATGCGTATGATGGTGGTCGAAAAAATGCTATAGCACCCACGCGTCTCGATATGGATGGGTATACTGAACAAGATTGGCGCAATCTCAATTTTTATAGTGTTATACATAATGCTAATAATAAACCTACCTTATTGAAAGTCCTTGAACTTGGTCAAACACGTAAGTATAGCGCTAACGCTAAATTACCTGATTCACTTGACCTTTCATTAAAACGAGCTAATCAATGTGCAGTCTCTGATGAGTACCTAGCAGACGAAGATAGTGCTCACCTTGTGGCAATGCCTTTTGCAGTCTCAGGGTTAGATGAGTTCGAGTTTTCTACTATTGCTGGCTGGATAAAGCAAGGTGCTACGATAGACGATGATAAATTCTCACTAACTGACGATGAACAGCAATTAATTATTGCATGGGAAACGTATCTTAATAAATCATCGCTAAAATCAAAACTTGTAGCCAGATGGTTGTACGAACATCTCTATCTTGCTCATTTATACTTGAGTAAAGATTCAGCAAACCGCTATTTTCAGCTTGTACGATCGTATACACCTACAGGTAAACCTATAGAAATAGTGTCGACACGCTTACCTAATAACAATGTAGATAAGCCATTTTTTTATAGACTACGCTATGTTAATGAATCTACAGTACATAAACGTCATATTAGTTTGATTTTTGATGAACATTTTCTACACCGCACGGATGAGATATTCTACGAGGAATCATGGGATATAGATAAATTGCCAGGCTATGGCTATTCCGAGCGTGCTAATCCATTTGAAACATTTTCAGCTATTCCTGCAAAAGCACGCTATCAATTTATGTTGGAAAATGCCGAATACTTTGTTCGTTCCTTTATTCGTGGCCCAGTCTGTAGAGGTCAAATAGCGACTGATGTTATAAGAGATCGATTTTGGGTTATGTTTCAAAAGCCCGATCACGATCTATTTGTTACCGATCCCGAACATAGAAAACGGGTTATAAAGCACCTTGGTCTTCCGGGACAAAATGATAATTTGCTTGAAGCCAATGAAAACTGGGATAGTTATAAAGATAAACGTAATAGTTATCTTAATATTCGAAGTGACGATTATAGAAGACAACTACCAGAATCTGCATCGCTAGCAAGTGTTTGGACTGGGAATGACAATGCATTACTAACTGTATTTCGTCACTTTGATAGTGCCAGTGTAAGAAGAGGGCTTATAGGTGCAACACCAACGACCATTTGGTGGGTGGACTTTCCTTTATTTGAACGTATTTATTATGAGCTAGTAGTAAACTTCGACCTGTTTGGTAATGTGGCTCACCAATTACAAACACGTTTATATTTTGATTTATTGAGAAATGGTGCTGAACATAACTTTTTAAGACTAATACCCGCTGATCAAAGAAAAGCATTGCTAGATGAATGGTACGGTGGCCTCAGCCTAATTAAGACGCATATCACCTATGCACCGTTAGATGAGCAATCTAAATCATTTGAAACATTTTCAACAAGTAATCCTAAATCTGAATTAGGACAAAGAATGTTGAATCAATTTTCAGGTATTAATGACATGGCGGAGGATCCTATAAATAGATGTACTAAAGTACCGTGCTTTCGCCAAGATCTTAAAGATTGGCTCAAGCCTATTGACCAAAAATTATCAGCTCTAACATCTACTCCATTTTCACAGTTAAACGGTGGTCTTAAATACCTACCTGAGTTAAGTTTTCTTAGAGTTACAAATGATGATGAGAGAACAGTATATTCTATGATTAGAAATCGATCTCATAGCAACGTTGCTTTTATGTTTGGGGAATCTTTACGTTATAAACCTAAACAAGATACTTTAACCATTTATCCCGGTATTGCAGGTAGTTATCCCAATTTCATATTCGATGTTAAGGCTCAAGAAATGGACTTGTTTATTAGTCGTCTATTGAATGTAAAGTCTGTGAGGGAATTTGATAGTATTACTGAACGATGGGGAATACGTAGAACACATCCCCAATTTTGGGATGTGTTACGTGATATTACTCTGTGGCAAAAAGAAAGCGAGCCGCTTCAGGCAGGTATCTTTGATGTTAATCGTTATAAAAATTTATAATTTATTTTTATAAGTTGTCTAACCACTCGTCATCAGAACCTTCATTCATGCCTTCAAATAGATAGGTTGATAGGTAGCGCTCACCTGTATCGGGTAGCATTGCTAAAATAACGGAGCCTTCAGGTGCTGACTCAGCTACCTTCATAGCTGCTGCAATTGTTCCGCCACATGATAAGCCCACAAAAATACCTTCTTCAGCTGCTAAGCGTAATGCCCAGTCTTTAGCTTCTTCATCTGTAACAGGGTAAATTTCATCTGCTATATCCTTATTTAATACATCTGGTAAGAAGTCTGGCGTCCAGCCTTGGATTTTATGTGGAGCCCATTCATTACCACTTAACATAGCTGCGGCGGCTGGCTCTGTAGCGATAATTTTAGTATCTGGGCGGCCAAGTTTAAGTACTTCACCGGTACCCGTTAATGTGCCGCCTGTACCCCAGCCAGAAACCCAATAATCTAAACGACGACCAGCGAAGTCACGCAATATTTCAGGGCCTGTGGTTTGGCGGTGATAAGCTGGATTTGCAGGGTTTTCAAATTGCCGAGCTAAAAACCAACCATGTTCTTTTGCCAGTTCTTCTGCTTTTTTGACCATGCCAGTGCCGCGTTCAGCTGCTGGTGTAAGAATAACTTTGGCTCCTAAAGCTCTCATGATTTTACGACGTTCAATGGAGAATGTTTCAACCATGGTTGCCACAAACTGATAACCTTTAGCTGCACAAACCATCGCAAGTGCAATACCAGTATTACCAGAAGTGGCTTCAACAATGGTCTGCCCCGGTTTTAATAAACCCTTTTTTTCTGCATCGTCAATAATAGCGAAAGCAAGACGATCTTTGACTGAAGCCATGGGATTAAATGATTCTACTTTTACGTACATTTCAACATGCTTAGGTGCAATATTGTTAAGTTTTACTACAGGCGTATTACCTATAGTATCGAGTATGCTCTCGTAGATCATAGTGATACCTCTAAGAAAATATTATAGTGACCACATTTTAACATTGTTAGACCTTGGTACTAGGCTATTAAGCGGTTTATGAAATTATTTTTCTTGTTAGGTTAATGATAATAATGCAGACACTAATCGGTCATCATCATAATATTTACTACCTTTTTGAAGTAGCTTGGTATCTATGACTTGAATACCGAGTTGTTTAATCAGGTCGAAAGGAATTCCGCCTGGATACGAACCATTTTTACTATCTACCATGACAAAGTCTATAAAATCACTAGGTATAGACACACTAACATCTGATTGTAAGTAATCGATGAGGAGCTGTAAGGATTGAGTGAGGGTCATTCCGAACTGTTCAGGATCATCACCCTGATTTGGAATAAATACTTTTGGCGAACCATTAGCTTTAATGGCTTTGCCAACACCTTCAGGTAATAGGTTAGCGAGTAAGCTACTAAAAAAGCTACCGGGTGGATAGCAGATCAAGTCTGCTTGTTCGATTAGTTTACGGTTTCGTTTTCTTAATCTAGTTTTGACAGGGCTATTAGTGTCTAACCGCTTTGATAATGTCAACCTGGTAATAGGTGACTTGATTGCTGCTACCTCTTTACCTGTCATAAGGTGTTGACCAATAATTTGCTGTCCATTAGCAAGATCTGCAACTAAATGATAATCGTCATTAGTGATTGGCCTTACGATACCTAAAACATTGACCAGTTTGGAGAATAAGAACAAGATAGGCTCGAGTTCCTTATGATTGTTTATATAGCCCCCCGTGATAATTAAATTGCCAATGCTAGCACCTCTTAGATCGAAATTTTCAGGCATTGCATCGACAAAATAACCCAAGTGATTACAAATAAGCTGACGCATAGGGTTAGAAATATCATCGACTAATTGATCTTTACCGTTAGCAATGTTTTCAAGTCGAGATTTAAGTGTATGCTGTGGCTGATCGTAGGGGAGGCGATAACTGAATAATTCATAAATTTCAGGGTGACCAAGAATCGTTTCATCAGCAAGTGCAATTAAACGACTACGTAAATCACCAATGGCTGGCATATTAAACGCATTACGCAATTTAGCCGAACTGCCACCAGAATCAAAAGGGCTGACTAAGTGAATTGAATTATGCGTATAGTTTTTGAGACTATTAGATAAGCCTGTCAGTGCAGAGCCGCCGCTAAAGAATAATACGCGCGGTCCGAGCTCTGGATTTTTTTGGTAACGACTTAAGCGCAAACTATCTGGAATATCAACAGTGCGCGAGACACTAATATGGTTCATTATCTTTACTCTGAAAACGTAACATTATAGTAACGTTTGGCTAGTCTAATTTTCAATTAATCCAGTTACATTATTAAAAATGTTAGTGTAATACAGCTGTAAGATTCTAAAGGTATGATACTCCGTTGCTAATAACATAGATGGTTTCTAAATTGCGCATTATGAGTAAGATGTTAAATACTAAAAAATTACCCTATAACAATAGCCATTTCTGATGAAATTGCCAAATGTAATTTATGAGAACTTACGGTTTCTTTGTGTAGAGATTGATTCTCAATTGACCAATATGCAGTTATTCTTTGCGAATAACAGTCCTTATATCGCACAACAAATACTTGAGCGGGTTGGCTACGCTTATAATTTAAAAACGCGTATTCACAGTGCCGTCGTAGAACGTTTAACGGTTTCTGATTTGGATAGCCAGTCAATTTTGGTTCTTAGAAGTATTGAATTTATTGCTAATGATTTAGAGCGTATAGCGGATATTTGTCATCATTGTATTAATCAAGTTGATACAAATAGCTCCCCTGAAGGAGTAATGAATAAAACATCGATTAGCTTACTCAAACAAGTACAACGTGCTGTGAAATTAATTATTCCTGCGATTGATCATGCTGACTCGCAGCTGGCTATTGAAATCGGTCAAATTAATTATGAAGTCGAACAAAAGCAAAAGAAATTAATAAAAAAACATATTGCTGCACTGAAAAATAAACAGGAGCCTGAACAGCTAACACAGGCTTTATTTGTGGCTTATGAATTTAAACAGATTGGTGTTGCATTGGTGAGAATCTGTGAATCTATAATTTCTGCGAAAATCGGTCAGCCCGTCAGTTTTGACCGCTTTATTTCATTACAAGCATTGGTCTCAGAAATAGGCACACAAGATAAATCACTCCAAGTTGATACCGTAGCAGAAACTCGATCTGGCAGTGCAATCTCGGGTATTAGTGATGATAATGGCTACTTAGGTATCTATAAAGATGGACAAAAACAAAAGCTAAAAGATGAAAAAAATGGCGTGAAAAGCTGGCATGAGATCTACCCTGGTCTTGCCCCAAAAATTCTTTCATATAAGAAAAAAGGCGAATCAGCATCCATACTTATTGAGCATCTTCCTGGACATACCTTTGAACAAATCGTACTTAATGAGTCGACAGTATTACTGGAAGAATCTCTCTGTGAGTT
>CALCCU010000052.1 GCA_937900515.1 uncultured Gammaproteobacteria bacterium
ACATTATATAAAATAAATCAATACTTTACAGGCGTTCCAATAATAAACAGTAAATTGATTGAGATCACTATGCCGTTTTATAGCAACGATTAGCTTCACGTTAATCAAACCCTGATTCCTTCTACCTCATTTTGTCAACTTACAACTATGCCCACTCTCATAAAATGCTATTTATCACTTTAGTAGTGAATAAAACAGAAACCAATTTCATTTAAGCCCTGCTAAATATGCTCCTCTATATTGTCGTTTTTGTGCCTTGGTGTGACTAAGGATATAGGTTTGACACGGTTCCAACTCTATCTGTGGTTGCCGATGGTGAACTTTATTTGACCCCAAATAAAGATGTTAAAAATATTTGGCTGCAAGACATACCCACTTACATCACTAATGCCAACCAGTCTTGGATTTCAATTCCGCCCCTTACCGATACAACATTAGAGACTTTGTAAAAAGGATTATTTCACTTACCGCAATAGTTTATTGAGCAGTTGACCTATTATTTTATGAAACAGAATAAGAAATAATGTAATCGCTGTTCAAGATGAAGTCAGCAAAATAAAACGTATCGTAAATCAGACAATTTATACACTCAATTTGGAGAACTTAATTATGTTAAAGAAAATCATCACGACTACCGCCGCAACATTAGCCCTAGGTCTTTCAGCCGCATCTTTTGCAGCTGATATTGATATGAATGCAAATGGTAACGATCTAGCTATTAGCGGCTACGATCCAGTTGCCTATTTTACTCAGAAAGCACCTACTAAGGGCTCGGATAACTTCACTGCAACCTATAAAAATGCAATTTATCAGTTCAGTAGTGCAAAAAACCGTGACTTATTCCGTGCTAGCCCAGCTAAGTATGCACCTCAGTTTGGTGGATTTTGTGCCTTCGGTGTTACAAAAGGACGTAAGTTCGATACTGACCCAACTGCATGGCGTGTTGTTGACGGAAAACTTTATTTGAACCTAAATAAAGATGTTCAAAAAGTGTGGCTAAAAGATGTACCAGGCTACATTACTAATGCCAACCAAACATGGCCAACTATTAAGTCTTTCACAGATTCAGCACTTGAATCATTCTAAACAAATACCCCCGGCGATGTTTTGTCGGGGATTTTTTTCTGGAGCCCAACAATGAAGCAGTTAAAAACACTCGATGATTATGAGTCTGAAAGACAACAGCATAAGTATCTGTTATTGAAATTTTCGGCATCTTGGTGTCAACCATGCCAGCGTTATGCACCGGTCATTGAATCCGTATCTGAATCACGTAAGGACGTGGCTGTTGCTGAGATTGATATAGACACAGTGCCGAATGTAAGAGAAATATTCAACATACGTTCAGTACCCACACTAGTCATGCTGAAAAATGGTGCACAAATCGACTCTCTAGTTGGTTCAGCAACCTATAACAATGTTAACACTTGGATTGATCAAACCGTTAACGCTTAAATTTTTTTACTATGAGGAATCTTAAAATGAACAACAATGCCCTTATTGCTGCAGCGATTGCAGCTACAGTTTCAATGAGTCTTACTGCGCCTATGAGTGCTTATGCAGCAAGTAAAGAAAAGTGCTATGGCGTCGCCAAAGCAGGACAAAATGATTGTGCAAACCTTGCAGGTACACATTCATGTGCAGCGCAATCAACAACTGATAATGACCCTGGTGAGTGGAAGCTGGTACCAGCTGGTACCTGCACAGATTTGGGTGGCCTTTCTAAAGCAGAAGCTAAAGCGGCACTTTAATCCTAAATTAGGAGAACAAATCAATGTCAAATTACGAAGCTATGGAGGCAAAGATGATTGAAGTTGGCGTCGGCCTGCGATCAGAACATTATCAGGCAGCAATGACTCCTGCCTCCATAGACTTTGTAGAAGTGCATGCAGAAAACTTCTTCGCAAAAGGTGGCGCAGCTCAGGATATACTTAAGGCCGTTTCAGAGCACTATAAGATTAGCCTGCATGGTACCTCACTTGGGCTTGGCTCATTTCACCCCCCTCCACTGTCCCACTTACAAAAAATGAAACGGTTGGTCGATGATTACTCCCCTTATTTGATTTCAGATCACGCTTGTTTCAGTTGGAGCAAAGAGCATAATTCGCCAGTGCATGCAGGTGACCTGCTCCCCATACTCTTCAACACAGAGACGCTTGAGGTGATGATAAAAAACATTAACCGCGTTCAAGATTTATTTGGGCAGCAGATTTTGTTGGAAAACATCTCTTCGTACATACCTATGCATGACGATACCATTCCTGAGACAGAATTTTTTAATTTGCTATGTCAGTCTACCGGCTGCGGAATGTTATTAGATATACATAACGTTCAGGTTAATGCTGTAAACCGTCATTCAAAAGACCCACTAAATGATGTTTTAACCTTCGTTTCAGAACTAGAAACAGCCCATGTCAAACAGCTACATCTTGCAGGAATTGCTGATACATCACAGGATATATGGATTGATGATCACAGCGGACCAGTAAGTAGCGATACATGGGTTGCATATGCAGCTGCAATTAAACGTTTTGGTAGTACGCCAACCCTTATTGAATGGGATTCAAAGCTACCACAATGGTCAAGATTAGTCGATGAAGCCATCAGCGCTGCTTCATATGCAACAAAGGTGCTTGAAAATGAGTAATTATCAGGCTCAGTTATTTCAAGACATATGGAATAGCATAGATACCCAAGCTCAAGATGCAGGTATTACTATCTACCGACAAAACCTGCTTATGAATGCGGAAAGAGCGTTATCGATTACTTATCCAACGGTTGTTGAACTCGTCGGCGAGGAGTTTTTCTCATTAATTGTAAGAGACTTTATTAACTACGAGAAACTATCAGGAGGTGACTGGGGGGAATGGGGAGAGTCGTTACCTGACTGGTTAGCAGAAAATGAAAGCTTAGCTAGTTTTCCATTTATCTGTGACTGCGCCAAGCTCGACTGGCTTTGTCATCAAGCTGAGCGAGATGCAGAGGTGCATTCAAAAACTGCAACTCACATTACTACTGATACAGATTTAACTCAACTATCAATTCAATACTGTGCTGGTGCAAATGTGCTTCAATCTAATTACCCTTTAGTTGACATAAAGCGTGGTCATCAGGCAACAGACGATCATGACCGTCACTATTACCTTCGTCATGCAAAAGACAAAATTTCGCAAGGTATTGGTCAAAACGCCTTAGTTTGGCGACCACAATGGCAATCTCTTGTTAGAGACGTCAACTCAGATGAATCAGATTGGTTAACGATCACCTTAAATGGAGGCTCAATTTCTGAGGCTTTGGATAAGGTGAGTACAACATTTAATTTTGAAACGTGGCTAAATCAGTCCATTCAAGACGGTTTAGTCAAAGGATTTTACAAGGAGACAAAGAAATGACTTATTTTAATTTACGCATACCCTACTCTGACTTTTTACACCAAGCTCGCTCCATAATTGAGTCTTTAACCTTGCTCAGCATCAGGGGATACCTCTTTTCAGTATTTTTTTTCGCTGGGTTTAACAAACTTAAAAATTGGGACTCCACGCTATACTTATTTGAATATGAATACACGGTTCCTTTATTGAGGCATGATATGGCTGCCTATATTGGCACCGCGAGTGAGATTTTATTACCTTCTCTTTTACTGTTTGGATTTCTGACACGAATATCTGCAATTGGCTTATTTCTGTTCAATATAGTTGCTGTACTGAGTTTATCCGAAATGGCACCAGCGGCACTGTTACTTCATATTATTTGGGGTGGTCTTATATACAGTCTATTTCTATGGGGTGCAGGAAAGTTATCCGTTGACAGAGCTCTATTTAAATCTAACAGAACGACTGAATAAAAAAGCACTAAACCGATAAACAAATAAAGGGTGGCAATGGAGTAATAACGCCACCCTTTTATCAAAATAAATCAATTAAATAAAATGACTCATTTTGGATTACCCAATACATATTGCACTCATTAAACACCCTTCAAGCAATAACCCTTTGCAGTCTTGAGGACAATCTCAGGGACAAATAAAATATCACTCCTCGCTACTATTTTACTTCTATTTATCCCTTCTATCCTCTGTCATACCTAGACACTAATAATATGATTTTCCCATAGATAAAATATTTAATGATGAGTGAGTAAATCTAACTCACTATTTAAGACATTTAAATTAACCCTATAATCAATGAGTTAAACTTTCTAGATACATTTGAGACCAGATGGAGAAGTTT
>CALCCU010000053.1 GCA_937900515.1 uncultured Gammaproteobacteria bacterium
CTTGCTATTGGTGGCTCGCTTATCGAAAACAGTTTTCTCGGAAGAATGTCTGTTTAGGCCAATCAATCAGATGGATATATGGAAAATGATTATCTTGGTATAGACGATAACCAGAAACAAGATGAAATAACAGCTAAAGGCCAATTAAAATGGCTTGTTTCTAACGATTTAACAGTCGATTTAAATTTAACTCATATAAATATCGACAACGGTTATGATGCATTTACACTTGATAACTCTCGCCACTCCTTAAGCGATAACCCAGGCCAAGACACTCAAAACACCAATGCTTTTGCATTAAAAACAGACTGGCGTGCAAGCAGTGCATTACAGTTACAAAGCTCCGTAACTTATTTAAACTCCGATTCTGTTTATGCATATGACGCTGATTGGAACAATCAAGCATCGAATGATGCTTTCTTTCAGTCTCTATCAGGAGCACAACAGGCTGCTTGTTTAGACAATGATTACACTAATGATGAATTCTGTCCCTACAACGCAACGGAAGAATTCAAACGTCAAAGAGATAATTACTCTTTTGAATTAAAAGCGTTATCTAATGAAGATGGTTGGATTTTCAATGAAAGCACAGAGTGGGCAATTGGTTTCTATCATTTTGTACAAAATGAAAAACTCGATAAGAACTCTGATTTTGGAAATTTAGACAACAAATATAAAACTGAAAACACCTCTATTTTCGGTCAACTTGATACTCACTTAAGTGAGAAGTTAACCCTTATTTCGGGTTTACGTGTCGAATATTTTTCTGCAGGATATAGTGATACAAATGCTATTGATTTAGATATTGAAGAGGTACTTTGGGGCGGTAAACTTGGACTAAATTACCAATTAGCTGAAAACCACTTAGCCTATACTTCATTATCACGTGGTTACAAATCTGGAGGTGTAAATACTGAAGAAACGCTATCTAGAGCAGATCTAGAGTTTGACTCTGAGTACATGTGGAGCCTTGAAAATGGTCTTAAATCAATATGGCTAGACGGCGACTTGATAACGAACCTCAATGTTTTTTACTCAATTCGTAAAGATGCTCAAGTAAAAACATCAATTGATGTTGGTGGCGGTGACTTTAAAGAATACCTTACTAATGCCGCAGAAGGTACTAGTTATGGTATTGAAGCAGATCTAGACTGGATGGCAGCCAATAAACTGCGTATTTTTGCATCACTTGGTTTACTTCATGCGAGTTTTGATAAATATGATAACCCAGAACCAGATGCTTATAATGCTGATGGTCGTCGCCAAGCACATGCACCTGCTTATCAGTTTAGCTTAGGGAGTGAAATTTACCTCACCTATAATTGGACATTCAGAGCGAACTTAGAAGGCAAAGACGAATTTTACTACTCTAATAGTCATGGTTCAAAATCCAGCTCGTATGCAATTGTGAACTCGAGTTTAGACTATGAAAATGGTAATTGGAAAGTATCACTATGGGCTCGCAACCTATTTGATAAAGACTATTACACTCGTGGCTTCGAGTTTGGTAATAATCCAAGAGATGATTACGCAACTCACACATACACTCAAGATGGTGAACCTCGTATAGTTGGTCTAAACTTCACTTACGATTATTAATATTTGAAAGGGCTCTCAATGAGCCCTTTTTTACTTCATA
>CALCCU010000054.1 GCA_937900515.1 uncultured Gammaproteobacteria bacterium
TGTGGGGAATTAGCTGGTTAATGATGCCGGAGATAGCGGGAATTAATAAAGGAAGCATTATAGTGACTCCAGATAATTATGAGGATTAACAATAACGCCGCTTTTATCCTTCACTTCAAAATGAAAGTGAGGCGTGATATTCGGGTATCGCTTGCCTAAATCTTGCATTAACCCAAGGACTTGACCGGCGTTTACTTTGTCACCTAGCTCAACGGAGGGTTCAATGTAAAAATACCTTGCGTTAAAACCGTCTGAGTCTGTCACTTGCACATAATGAAAGCTTAAATCGTCAGCGTATGGGTAGCCTAGTTTTGTGATTTCACCAGCAGAAACAGCGTGAACCTGTACCGCAAAATCAATACCGCGATGCTTGTGATTGCCGCGTGGCGCTCGATATTCACCACTGCCGTACCCGTCCTGTGTTCGCTGTACTGCTGATAATTTAAGCATAGAAAGTCTCCAGTAGTGCAGTTATAAATAATATTCCGATAGCAACGTCTTGAGCGCCGCCGTAAATATGCTCCGCATTCTGCCATTGCTGATCGTCACTCTCAGCCATGAGGACGCTGAGCGGGAACCATGAGGCTAAAAACAGAATAGACATGGTGACAAGCAGTGGATCAATCACCCAATACAGCGATACAAACGTTAAACCCCACCAATACAATCCACGAATAAACAACCACGTTACAAAGTAATCGTCGGTGTCTATTTTGGAGAACTTAAGAGCAATCCACTGAATGCCATTTTTAAGCCCATCTCGCCTTGTTGTACTTAGGAATGTATCAGCTATACGCTGGATTAAACCGCCAATAGGTTCACCCCACGCCATAGCCTCGCCACCCAGGTAGCCAATAGCAACGGCAATGCCGATATAGTAGCTCTGCAAAGACAGGCCAAACAGCAAGCCTAAGCCGATAGCGATATATTTAGCATAGATCGACTTCTCGCCTCGCAACCTGTTCAGCCAATACATTACAGTTTACTCGCATTATCGAACAGCTCATCAATTTGATCAGCAGTCAAGCCGAGACCGTCAGCAAGCCCAACCACAAGAGGCGAGTGCTTATTGACGGTGGCGGCGTACTCCCACTCAATTTGCGCGGCTTCCTTTTGCGGCGATGGCATTCCTGATATAACAGCATCAATAGCTGAAAGAACCCCCGCACTCAACAAGGCTAGCCTTGCTTGCCGCATTGTTACAACAGTTACCTCCAAGTCGTCCAGCTCATCAGTGGTCAATGCTATAGTCGCCCACTCGCCGCTGGCGTCTTTAATTGCTTTATGAGTTAATTCGTTAAATGCAGGTTTGACCGGCTCATCATGCCTTGTGAGGCCCATAGTTGCCAGCTCCTCATCGCTCATCTCGTTAAACCACGACGGGAACGGGTATCCTGTGCCGTCCTTATCCACGAAAGTAGATGCCGTTACCTTTATATTGTTTTGTTTGTAGAACATTTTTAAATCCTTTAAGCCGAGTCAGGGAATGCGCGGGACGGAACCACGTTTGATCTAGCTACACCTTTCGTTATCCTAACGTCATCAAGATGCCCGTCAATATAGTCTGGCGAAGAGGATACCCGCCTCCCCACATATAAAAAAGGAGAGCCAGCAGGCGCATTTATTGATTGAGCTTGCGACTGAGATATAGCCTCTACACCATCTATACGGATCTTAACCACTCCAGACTCCCTCACTATCTGGATAAAAGTCTGCGTATCTTGCGTTATCGTTACGCCTGAATTAACTGAGTAGCGGGTAGTGCCGCTGTGCAGTTGGAATTGCAGCCCATTTGCGTTGGCAAGATAATTAAGGTTCCACCCGGAGTAAGAGAAGTCAGGCGTAACGATATCGCCATACATCATTATTGCGGAGGTCACTGATGGGTTCGCCAGTCTCGCCCAGCATTCAATGGTGAAGTCTCCAGTTCCAAACCTCCAATCTGAGCTGTTTGGGTATCTTAGATAATCCCCTGCCCCATCGAACAGGATAGATCCGGTTCCAAATCTCTTAAATGCAGTATCTATTTGCGTATCACCGAACACAGTAGCGACATTGCCTATCTCGTCGGTAATGGTTGTGCTTCCGTCAATCCCATCCCCGTGTAGGAGGATTTTTACATTCGCAAAATCCGGGTCTTTATTAGCTTTCTTGCCCAGCAACATAGGACTGCTACTTCCCGCAATCATTACTTAACATCCAAAGCTAGCGAGGCGTGGATCGACGTGGCAGACACAACAAGAAAATCCAATCTATCAACTACTGTCCCAGTTGATAATAAAGGAATGTCGCCGCTATCAAAGTCCCAATAACTCGCGAAGGCAAGCGATCTTGATGTGTGAGTTATTACAATAGAGCCATACTGCCCCGCCACCATATTTGTTGGATTGCCCAGCGTTCTATTTGCGGCTAATGTGACGTTAAATAAGTTGCCTAAACTCATATCCATAGCAATTGTTGCTGCGTCAGTTAAGGCTACAAAGGCTCCAGACTGTCCAGCGGTGAAGGACTGTATCTCATCGGTTTTAGCAGTATTTACGTCAGCGGCCTGCGCCCCTATATCGGCTAATGTTTGAGCAGGAGTACGAAACTCCATTGCTGTCTCAGCCGCATTTAAACGAACCTGATTTAATGCGTTATCTGTCAGTGTCGGGTATGTCGGTATTGTTGCCGCGCTTGCTGCGGCATTTGATTCTGATGTTGATGCCGCGCTCGCACTCGCCGCTGCCGCTATTGCTGATGCGTTTGCACCTGATATCTCCGTTGCTGTTGGGCCGTTAATGATCGTGTTTCCACTTGGCCCATATAATAGGGATTTATTCGCTACCGGATCTTCTATTAATATACCGCCTGCTTGCTGTGTGGCTCTTGCAAGCAATGGGATTCTATCTTCTAGGCTCGCTTCATTTTGCTGAATCATCATTACTACTTTGTCGAGATCATCATTTAATGATGTTGATAATAAATCACCTAAGTTCTGATAATCGGTTGTTCTTTTTACTGCAATATCGCGCTCAATGGTTATCACGTCATTCGTTGTCGCACCCGTTACTAGTACGACATTACCGCCGGAAGTGCCGCCTGCACCAGTTACAGTGTAGTGAGTGGTTAACGTCAGTAAATCAGCAGTGTCATCAGGTGTCGCGCCGCTTGCTGTTTTATATACTTTTAAATCAGCATCTTCAAAGATAGCAAAGGTATAGGCAAAAGTGGTTTGGCTTGATGTTGCTGTGTACTGAACCCGTGGGGTTATGTCGTTTACTAATAGTGCCATTTAACTATTCCTTATACAATTGATGCTAATACGCCGGTAAACCCGCCGCTTACGTCCGTACCTGCCCCATCAGCTATAGCCGTTAGCCGCACATCTGAGTTTTTAGGTACGATTAAATAGGGTTTAAATTCATGTTTCCCAC
>CALCCU010000055.1 GCA_937900515.1 uncultured Gammaproteobacteria bacterium
CGTTAGAGCAAGAGGGTACTTATCCGCTACCCGAAGCACAGCTCGATCGCTTTATGTTACACATTCGTGTCGATTACCCTGCGTTTGATGATGAAAAAGCCATTTTGCGATTAGTACGCAATGAGCATGTAGAGCAAGCCTCCAGTGAGCCTTTTACTCCTGTTGATGAAGCCACGATGATGGCGGCTAAACAGGGAGTTATGTCGGTATATTTAGTCATGGCGACACGTTCCCCTGAGCTATATGGCGATGATTTAAAAGATACCCTAACCTTTGGTGCCAGTCCGCGTGCGACCATCGCACTAGATAGGGCGGTCCGTGCAAAGGCGTGGCTCAATGGTCGAGACTTTGTAACGCCAGATGATATTCAAGAAATGGCACCCAGCGTACTACGTCATCGTATTGGTATTAGTTATATTGCCGAGGCCAATGGCTTAGATAAAGATCAATTAATTGCTCAACTCATCGAGCGAGTCGTCGTTCCTTAAAAAGCGCTTTTGCAGAAGGTGAGATATGTTTGTTGGTGATAACACACCTCGACCAGTACCGCATAAGCGACATGTTGTCTCGTTGGATGAGCTGATTAATTTGCGATACTGGCCTCCTGCTCGTGGGCATAGCCGTGAGCGTATGGCTATTCGAGAAGGGCATCATTTGAGTCATATTCGCGGTCGTGGTATGGAATTTGACGACGTACGTGAGTACCAGCCTGGAGACGATATACGTCATTTAGACTGGCGCTTGATGGCGAGGACCGGAGAAGCACATACCAAGTTATATCGCGAAGAGCGCGAAAGGCCTGTATTTGTGCTCGTTGATCTGCGTTCGCCCATGTATTTTGCTACGCAAGGCCATTTTAAATCGGTCTTAGCTTGTTATGCAGCAACCATGGTCATGTGGACAACTTTGGCCAATGGTGATCGCATTGGTGGCCAACTACTAGGGACAGAACAAAGCACCATCTTTAAGCCTAGTAACAATCGGCAACAAGTGATGCGAATGGTGTCGGCGTTGGCAGAAGCGAGTAGTCAACGTCCCACCTCACACTCATTGACTTCCCTTTCAAGCGCACTGGCTCAGGCAGAAAGTTACTTACCAAGCGGAACTTTAGTTTACTTATTTAGTGACTTTCATGATGTAGATGAAGCGGCGCAACAGCATTTAATGCGTCTAGCTCAGCGGTGTGAGTTAAAGTTAGTACTCATTTCAGATCCGTTAGAGCAGCGTTTACCTGAAGGTAAGCCCTACCGCTTCTTGGGTGAAGACCAAGAGATAACAGTTAATCCTAATGCAAAACAACAAGCCCGTTACGTGAATCAATTTGAAGAGCGGGTACAGCGTTTAGATTATGTGCACCATTTACGAGGGGTTGAATTTGCGCATTGGCAAACGCATCAACATCCTTTGTTTGCCTCGCCTACAGTAAAAGAGGGGCGATGAATGGATACTAGTCAGCTTCAGTTGCGCAACATACATCTTCCTGAGCCAATTAGCTGGTGGCCATTAGCCTACGGCTGGTGGCTATTGTTCTTGCTCATCATTGTTATTGTGGGGTTGGGGGTTTGG
>CALCCU010000056.1 GCA_937900515.1 uncultured Gammaproteobacteria bacterium
CGACTGTTTCAAATCTTTCATCAAACTTTGATAACCAGGATTATAAGAAATAACCAATTGGAAGTCAGGATGAGCTTCGACTAATTCCCCCTTTTTATCCAAGGGTAAAACACGACGATGGTCCGTTAGAGGATGAATTACAACAGTAGTATCTTGGCGTGCTTCAACGACTTCATCGAGATAGCAAATTGCGCCTATACGGGCAGCTACAGTCAGTGGACCATCTAACCAGCGAGTGCCGTTAGCATCTAATAAATAACGACCGACTAAATCTGATGCAGTCATATCTTCATTACAAGCAACAGTGATTAGTGGTTTATTTAGTTTCCATGCCATATGCTCGATAAAACGCGATTTACCACAGCCTGTTGGGCCTTTAACCATAACGGGTAAACGTGCTTCGTAAGCAGCAGTATAGAGTTCGACTTCATCACCTTGTACTTGGTAATAAGGTTCTTCTTTGATGTTATATTGCGTAGTATCAGTCATAGTTCTGTCTTATAAGTAGGCAAAAAAATTCAAGAAAAGGAACGAAAGAGGCCATTCATTTTATTGAATGTTTTTAGAGTGTTTAATGTGCATCAAACGATACTGTTGAAGTGGATAAACTCCCCACAAGAGCGGGGAGTTACCATTGAACTGTTTAGCGTAGGCTTACTTATGTACGCCTAATTTTTCACGCCAGCCAGGGAATATTCTATCTGCATCACCAGGGAACGATTCGAATGCACGAGCAAATTCGTTATGCTCTTTAGCAAATTCGATAGGATCTGCACCAGATTTCCAACATTCAAATGCTTGACGTAGTGATGTAGCACCAGCTGCTGGGCTATCAACATGACCGTATGCACCACCACCAGAAGTGTTAATTACGTTACCGTGACCTAGATTTTCGAAGAAACCAGGTAAACGTAGCGCATTCATACCACCAGAGATGATTGGTGTAGTTGGTTTCATGCCATACCATTCTTGGTGGTAGTAAGGACCATCTGCACTGTCACGCTCAATCATGTATGCGATGATGCGATCGTCTGCGCCACCTTCCATTTTACCGTAACCCATTGTGCCCACGTGAATACCTGAAGCACCTTGTAAACGAGACATTTTAGCTAATACGAAGGCTGTGTAACCACGTACTGATGATGGTGATGTTACTGCACCATGACCTGCACGATGATAATGTAGGTATTGACCTGGATAGTTACGACGAGCAGTCGTGATCATACCTGGACCACCTACATAACCATCTACCAAGAAAGCTACTTTATCTGCATCTGAACCGAAGGTTTCTAAGATGAAGTCAGCACGAGCTAACATTTCATAGTGATCATCTGGAGTAATGTTTGCAGAAAATACTTTTGCTTCACCAGTTTCATCTTGAGCACGTTTCATTGCATCAGCAACTAGCGGGATAACTTTCTTCATTGGGCAGAAAGTTTGGTTACCTTGAGGTTCATCATTCTTGATGAAATCACCACCTAACCAGAATTGGTATGCCGCTTCTGCGAATGGTTCTGGACGTAAGCCCAGTTTAGGTTTAATGATTGTACCTGCGATGTAACCACCATCTACTAATGGACGACCAAGGATGCGCCACATATCAGAAATGTCTTTTGAAGGACCATCAAATAATTGCAGCATACGTGGTGGAACATAGAAATCTTGCATTTGTAAGTTAGCAACATCACCCATGCCTTGGTTATTACCTATTGCAAGAGTAAGGAATGAAACTAACATTGTGCGGCCATCAGTCACATTACGATCAAATAACTCTGTTGGATAAGCTACTTGCATGATGCCTTTAGCTTCATCGATGTTGTAAACCATGGCATCAACGCCTTTGGTAAAGTCATCGGTTGTTGACACTTCAACATTGGTACCTGTTGATGATTCAGCCGCAACATGCGCTGCAACTTCTAAGTAACCATAGCCTGTCGCAGGTGTCATTGTGTATGTAACGAGGATATGTCCACCGTTGGCAATAAGATCTTCTTCTTTTAAGCTGAGATCTGCGTAACGTGATGATTGATCCATTATTAAGTACCTTCTCTCTTTGTAATAGTCAGTAGCGAGTTATTATTGAATTAATACGTTCTCTTAACGTCTTATGAGTTTAGGCTATTTTTATCCTAAATAAAACTCAAATGTTTTGATTTTTATCATAAGAAAAGCTTATGATAAATTTTATGAATATAACGATTAGACAATTGAAAATATTTGAAGTAGTTGCTCAGCATTTAAGTTATACACGAGCAGCAGAAATACTTTTTCTTAGTCAACCAGCTGTTTCTATGCAAATCAAGCAATTAGATTCAGAAGTTGGGTTGCCTCTGGTTGAAAAAATGGGTAAAAAACTATTTTTAACGGAGATGGGGAATGAGTTATTAGTTTATGCCCGCAATATCTCAATGCAGTTAGTGGAGTTAAATGATGTCGTCGAAGAGCTCAAGGGTAGTCAGAAAGGTCAGTTAAAAATTGCCGTTGCTTCTACTGCCAGTTCATTCTCTTTGAAACTCTTGGGGGAATTCTACAAACGTTTCCCTGGATCAAATATTAGCCTTGATGTTACCAACAGAGCGAGCCTATTGAATCACCTAGAAGATAATACTGTTGATATGGTTATAATGGGGAGACCCCCTGAAGAAATGGATGTGGAAGCGGTTAACTTTATGGATAACCCTTTGGTTGTCGTTGCAGAGGCCAACCATTCTTTAGCAAATAGTAAGAACATTCCTCTAAAAGTTATCCAGAAAGAAACCTTTATTATGCGAGAGCATGGCTCAGGAACTCGGATTGCTATGGAACAGTTCTTTCAAGAGAGTGGTTATGAGATTAGCTCTGTGATGGAAATGAGCAGTAATGATGCTATTAACCAAGCTGTTGAGGCAGGTTTAGGCTTAGGGATTGTTTCTAGAGATACGCTACAGCGTGAAATACAGCTAGGGAAGTTGATAATCTTGGATGTTGAGTCATTCCCAATAATGAGACACTGGTATTTGGTTCATCGTAAAGGCAAACGTTTTACCGGACTTATGTCAGCGTTTAAACAAATCGTTGAAGTTGATTCCACTCAAATACTAAATCATTCATAACGCTAGTTGCTCTGGTGTTAACCATTGTACTTTTCCGAAGCCTGCAACTAACCTGATATTGACTAATTCCAATATGTAAAACTGAAAGCCAGGAAGCGTTAATACAACTTCTGACTCTGGGAATTGTTGCAGGTAAAGCCGGCTTAACTCTTTATCATTATTTGTTGCAGTGGCATCGGCTAAGCAGGTTATACGAGGGCCTGCATTTGGATTACCCGAATCATTGGGATCAAAAATCGTCAATGAAACCTTATTATTCACACTAATATTATGTGTGTGTTCAGCAAGGTGACTGATGTAGATGGCAATTTTCCCATCAGCTGTCGTGATATAGGGTGTAATCGAACCGAAAGGATAGCCCTTTTCTGAGACGGAATGTGTTGATAATACACCGTAGTGTTGCTGCTTGATGAAATCACTAGGAATGAGTTTTGTCATTGTGTTTCTATCCAATTAATTTCTCGGGCTGTTTGTGTGCCTATTGTACAAAAACGTAAGTCTCTCGGCATTTTAGCTTTCGTTTCGGAAAGAGGCAGTCGACCAGCCATAATTTCAGCGTAACGCTGAGGAAATAGTGGTGAGCGCTCTGGCTTTGCATAACCATGTGGGTAAATAGGCTGATTAGTTGAGTAATCATATTTATCCGTGGCTCCTACTGTATGCAGTATTTCATGAGCCATAATAATCGAATTTTGCCTGTTTTGTTCAGGGGTAGCGTAGGCGTGAATGATGCCAATTAGACCTTTTTGTAAGCCTAGAGAATGTTCTAGGGCTTCATTTTCTTTACCTTGATGATATAAAACGTAAAGGCGAATTCTATTCTTATTGGAAATATCATCAGGTGTATTCATATAGGTCCAGTAGCGAAGCTTCAGACTCCAGCTAGCGACTTTAAATTTATTGTTCCTATCTTCAGGCGGAGGAGGGGGCGCAGAACCAATGGTGTTTCCTAAACTAGTCGTAGTCGGGTTTTGTACGATTAGTTGGTATTTTTTTGCATGTTTAGCAAAGAAAGTATCGATATCGTTAAAATCGTTGGCTGAAAGAGTTTGTATATATTGAGCTGTTTCAGCTGAGTTATCACCATTGATTGGATAGATAACGACAGGGATTGGTTGATACCAATATAGGGTATTTAATTTTTGATCTTGGGCATATATAGCGATTGAAGCTAAAAGCGATAAAAGAAACAGAATACGTATATTTTTAAATGTTAAGAATTTCATATTGAAAGAAAATTCTCCGATCCATAGAAAATATTTTAAACAAAAAAAAACCGAAGACGAATCTTCGGTTTTTTTGATACTTTTAAGCTTTAAAAGGTTTTAGCCTGGAATAACATTCTCAGCTTGTGGGCCTTTTGCGCCTTGAGTAACTTCCATTGTTACAGATTGACCTT
>CALCCU010000057.1 GCA_937900515.1 uncultured Gammaproteobacteria bacterium
GCTCAATTTTAGTGCATAAATTTACTCTTTAGATTCAGGAAATTATTGCTTTAAAAGATCCTGTATTAATGGAATGACTAACTCTTTATTGCAATCAGGTAACCAATGAGTAGTAAGCCAATAACCCTAAATTAATAAAGTTATTGGCTACTAACAACCATTAGTCAGCTAAGTCTTGCCACGTAGAAACGACTGTATCAGGATTCAAAGAAATACTACTAATTCCACGATCTAATAACCATTTTGCTAAATCAGGATGATCAGATGGGCCCTGACCACAAATACCGACATATTTACCAGCGTCGTTACAGGCGGTAATTGCCATATCCAACATTGCTAAAACAGCAGGGTTACGTTCATCGAATGAATTCGCAACTAACGATGAGTCACGATCTAATCCTAATGTTAGCTGAGTCATATCATTTGAGCCAATTGAGAAACCATCAAAGTACTCTAAAAACTCAGACGCTAATACAGCATTAGAAGGTAATTCACACATCATGATAATGCGAAGGCCATTTTTACCACGTTCAAGACCATTTTCTTTCATGATCTCAATAACAGCAGCAGCTTCTGCCGTTGTTCGCACGAATGGAATCATTAACTCAACGTTAGTGAACCCCATTTCATCACGCACACGTTTCATAGCTTTACACTCAAGCTCAAAACATTCTCTAAACTCATCAGAGATATAACGAGATGCCCCTCTAAACCCGATCATTGGATTCTCTTCATGCGGTTCAAATTCAGGGCCACCGACCAAATTTGCATACTCATTTGATTTAAAGTCAGATAAACGAACGATGACTTTTTTAGGGCTAAATGAAGCAGCAATTGTTGAAACACCTTCAACAATTCGGCTGACATAATATTCAACTGGGTCACCATAAGCAGTCGTTTTTTCATAAATGACTTTTTTAACATCGTCAGCCATCTCATCAGCATTCATTAAAGCCTTAGGATGAATACCAACCATATTATTGATAATAAATTCTAAACGCGCTAGACCGACACCGTCATTAGGTAATTGAGAAAATGCGAAGGCACGATCAGGATTTCCCACGTTCATCATTACTTTAACTGGGATTTCAGGCAATGCATTCAATTCTCGTACGGTATGGTCGAAATCTAATAAACCTTCAAAAACCTGACCTTCATCACCTTCTGAACAGGATACCGTAACTTCAGAACCATCGGCGACCAACTCTGTGGCATCACCACAGCCAACAACAGCTGGAACACCCAGTTCACGAGCAATGATGGCAGCATGACAGGTACGTCCACCTCGATTAGTGATGATTGCTGAAGACATTTTCATGATTGGTTCCCAATCAGGATCTGTCATATCAGTTAGCAACACATCACCTTCTTCAAACTGGTCCATTTGATCAAGACTATTAAATAATCTAACACGGCCTTTACCAATTTTCTTACCAATAGAACGCCCAACAGCTAATACATTGCTACGTTCTTTTAGAGCATATTCTTCAATAACATTTTCTTGTTGGCTTTGTACTGTTTCAGGTCGAGCTTGAACAATATAGATTTTGTTATCGTTACCATCTTTTGCCCACTCAACATCCATTGGACGCTTGTAGTGTTCTTCAATAGTAACAACCATTTTCGCTAAGGTCTCGACTTCCTCATCAGTCAAACAGAAAAACACTCTTTTTTCTGCCTCAACATCGATTGTTTTAACTGGATTAGCTTCACCAGAGTAGACCATTTGGATAGCTTTCTGCCCTAATGTACGGCGTAAAACTGCTGGACGATCCGCTGCTAATGTTTGTTTATGCACATAAAACTCATCTGGGTTAACGGCACCTTGAACGACCATTTCACCCAAACCATAACTACCTGTGACAAATACAACATCACGGAACCCACTTTCAGTATCAAGACTAAACGCAACACCAGCGCTAGCAATGTCTGAACGTACCATTTTCTGAATACCGGCAGATAATGCAACTTCGTTATGATCAAACCCTTGATGCTCACGATATGAAATCGCACGGTCATTAAATAATGATGCAAATACTTCTCTAATTGATTGTTTGATATTAGCTAAACCAGAGACATTTAGGAATGTTTCTTGTTGGCCAGCAAATGATGCATCGGGTAAATCTTCTGCTGTTGCTGATGAACGTACGGCCCATGTTGCCTCTAAGCCATATTCTTGTTCCAATTTCGCATAAGCATCATCAATTGCTTTTTCCATACCAGCTGGAAATGGTACTTCGTTAATCCAACGACGAATATCGCTACCTGCTGCTTGTAATGCTGGGATATCAGTAATATCTAGATGATGTAAACGTTCAGCAATTCTATCTTTTAATCCATCTTGAACGAGAAACTCACGATAAGCATCAGCAGTGGTTGCAAAACCACCCGGTACAGATACACCTAAGGGAGCGAGATTTTGTAGCATCTCACCTAATGAAGCATTTTTGCCCCCTACTCTCGAGACATCATCCATGCTCAATTGGTCCAATTCAACTACATACTCAATCATTATTTAAGTCCTCGTTTATCACGTAATTAGTTTTTCTTTGATTCTAAATCTACTTCAGCAGCATTTTCAGCTACACCAAACCCCATTGCTTGAACAACATCACTCGCTATTTCCTCAATAGAGGTATCAGTCGTTTCAAATACTGGAAGTTTTGCATGTTCAAACATCTTTTCAGCTACCGTCACTTCACGCTCACAAACCTTAAGTGACGAATAGTCGCTATTGGGTCGTCGTGCTCTTCTAATTTTACTTAAAGGCACCACTTTTATAGTGAGCCCAACCAGTTTGTGTTTATACTTCAGCAAGAAATCAGGCAGTATATTCTTATCTAAGTCATCCTCAGTCAAAGGATAGTTACTCACTTTCAGTGAGAAGTTCATGGCTAGGTACAGACTAGTAGGAGTTTTACCACAACGAGACACCCCCACTAATATAATGTCAGCTTCATCATATTGGTCATATCGAATGCCGTCTTCTGCTTGCAAAAAATAATCAATAGCATCAAGTCGTTTCTGGTAGCCTTGATTACCTGAAATACTTCTACTCTTTCCCTGATATTTACCTGCAAGATGAGATGGCTGCTCTCCGAAAGTTTGCTCTAATGGCTCTAGGAATGCATTAAACAGATTAATAACTTGGGCTTCAGTACTTTTAATAATACGCTGTGCATCTTCGTCAACTAAGGTACTAAATACGATCGGCTGCTTTCCTGAAATTCTATATGCATCCTTTATCTTCTTACTCGCAATACTTGCCTTTTGTCTGTTATCAACAAACGCTAAAGTTACAACACGATATGATTGCTGGGGAAATTGGGCCAATAAGGTTTTACCATAGTGTTCAGCTGAAAGGCCGGTACGATCTGATATATAAAATATCGTGCGTACTATTTCTTCTTCATTCAAACCTGAATTAGTCATTTCCGAACCTATACACCTATTTTTTAGTAGAGCAACTCAACATTTGTAAGTTGCCTCAAACAGTTATTAATGAAAACATGAATTACTCACATCAAGCTTATGACTTTGCCACTGTCCTCGATGTTCCCTTGAGTTAGCAATTATTACACTTTTAACTCTATTAAATGCTGTTTCTTTTTCATGCTCATTTATTAATGAAGCTATAAAAAAAGCCCGATTTTTAAAATCTAGGCTTTTTCCTTTAAAATTTAATTATCAATTAACCTGACTTAGAATCCTCTGACTGACGTAATTCTTTCATCCATAAGTCATGATGTTGCTCTGCCCAAGCAGTATCAACTTTACCTGTCACCATACCTTCCAATGCGCCTTCTGTACCTATCGTGCCGATATAGATATGACCAAGGGCAAAAGAAGTTAACACAAGAGCAGTAATAACATGGGTCAAATGTGAGATCTGAATGACTTCTCGCTCTTGATCAAAGTTAGGGAAGTCTAATACCAATCCAGTTAAACACAGCGCTATACCTATAACGGTAAGAGACCAAAACCACATTTTTTCGCCGCCATTTAATTTTTCAGCTGAAGGATGTTTGTCGCCAATCATTCCACCGAAATCTTTAAACCATTGCAAATCAATTTTATTGAGGTAGTTATACTTAAACCAATTAATAATCATCGATAACAAGCCAACCATAAACAATGGACCGAGTAAATTATGGGCCCACTTTGCTATCTCAGCATAAGCAGAAAAGCCATGATGACCAAACACTGGAATTAGCACTAAGCGACCATATAAGAGACTCATCCCTGTTACCGCTAAGATAATAAATAAAATAGCCGTTACCCAATGAATGCGACGCTCTTTTACAGACCAACGTTCAACAGTTTCACCTGTTCTAGGATGAGTCAGCTCTACTTTACCTCGCCAGAGGTAAAATAATGCTAAAACGGCTAATGTTAAGCCTATCATCCAGCTTCCATAAGTTGCTACAGGGCCATTACGTAAAGCACGCCAGTTTTGCCCTGAACCTTGAATCAGTTCGTTAGTTTCTCGCCCCTTAACCGCAGAGTAACCTTTTTCATTACCTCTAACTAAACGCCAGTAATCCGATTTCGGGTTGGTTATTTTCGCCTGTTGTTCATTTTCATTAGCAAACCCAGTCGAAATATAGCCCGTCATCGGCAATAAAAATATGGCTAACAGCATCAAGATACCAGTCAAACTCATCATTTTTTTGCGTTTACTTAACGTCATATTAACGATCCGTTTGAACTTGTTTAAAACGCTTGGCTAAAATAGCTTCACGTTCTTCACTTGTTTGATTGTGCTTATCGACTTTACCTTTATAAACACCAGCTTCATGGATAGTGACATCAGTATCTTCGTAACAAGCTGTAAGAGATAACATCGTCAGGGCAATTAAAATAATCTTCATAATTTAATCTTGGTATGCCGTATCCCAGCCCCATGTTTCTTGACGCCCTTGACGACGAATAACACGGTTACGGAATAAGTCAGATACAATATCGCCGTCTCCAGCAATCAATGCTTTCGTTGAACACATCTCAGCACAAAGCGGTAACTTGCCTTCAGCTAAACGGTTACGGCCATATTTCTCAAGTTCTTCATGGGAGTGGTCTTCTTCAGGACCGCCGCCACAGAACGTACATTTATCCATCTTGCCACGAGCACCAAAGGCACCTTCTTGAGGATATTGAGGAGCACCAAACGGACATGCATATAAACAATAACCACAGCCAATACACATATCCTTATCATGCAATACCACACCATCATCAGTAGTATAGAAGCAATCTACAGGACATACTGCTTGGCACGGTGCATCAGTACAATGCATACAAGCAACGGATATAGATTTTTCACCAGGTAACCCATCATCCATCGTCACGACACGACGACGGTTAACACCCCACGGTACTTCGTGTTCATTCTTACAAGCAGTGACACAGGCATTACATTCAATGCAGCGCTCTTCATCACATAAAAACTTCATTCTAGCCATTAATCATAATCCCCTATGCGGCACGAATTCGACAAAGAGACACTTTAGTCTCTTGCATTTGAGTTACAGAGTCATAACCATAAGTGAAAACCGTATTACATGACTCACCCAATGCGTAAGGTACTGTGCCAGCTGGATACTTATCGGTGAGGTCTTTACCTTGATAATGACCACCGAAATGGAATGGCATAAATACAACACCACGACCAACACGAGGCGTAACAAAAGCCATAACTTTTATTTGACCACCTTCAGGACCATCAACCCAAACTTGTTCACCATGCTTAACACCCGCATCATTAGCATCAGCAGGGTTGATTTCGACAAACATCTCTTGTTGTAACTCAGCTAACCATGGGTTTGAGCGTGTTTCTTCACCACCACCCTCGTATTCCACTAATCGACCACTCGTCATAATTAATGGGTAATCTTTACTAAAGTCTTGTTTCTGAATCGAACCATAACGCGTCGGTAAACGGTAAAAGCTACGACGATCGTCATAAGTAGGGTACTTTTCAATTAAATCGCGACGATTGGTATATAGCGCTTCACGATGAATTGGTACAGGGTCTGGAAACTCCCACACCACAGCTCTAGCTTTCGCATTACCAAATGGTGCACAACCATGCTTAATAGCTACACGTTGAATACCTCCAGATAAATCAGTCTTCCAGTTTTTGCCTTCAGCAGCGACTTTTTCTGTTGGTGTAAGGTCATCCCACCAGCCTAGTTTCTTAAGCATATCAGCAGTGAACTCTGGATAACCATCAGTGATTTGAGAACCTGCAGAGAATGAACCTTCAGCTAATAAATTATCACCGTCATGTTCAACACCGAAACGAGCACGGAAAGTTAAGCCACCTTCAGCAACTGATTTGCTGGTATCATAAAGCAATGGCGTACCTGGATGCTTCATGTCTGCCGTACCCCAACAAGGCCACGGTAAACCATAATACTCACCATCACATGGACCGCCTTCAGCTTTCAAAGTAGTTTTATTGAAGGTATGTAAATTATCTGACTGCAACTTCATTCGTTCGGGCGTTTGACCAGTATACCCAATGGTCCACATACCTTTATTAAATTCACGAGTCACATCTTCAATCAGTGGCTCTTCGCCATTAATCGTAATATGTTTAAATAATTGATCAGCAAAACCCAGTTTAGTTGCAAACTTATGCATAATCACATGATCAGGTTTTGATTCAAATAATGGTTCAATCACTTTATGACGCCATTGCATTGAGCGGTTAGAAGAGCTCAATGAACCATATGTTTCAAACTGTGTCGCTGCAGGCAATAGATATAAACCGTCTTGACGGTCACTTAATACTGCTGAAATGGATGGGTAAGGATCCACGACTACCATTAAATCAAGTTTTTCCATGGCCGTTTTCATTTCTGGGCCGCGAGTCTGACTATTAGGCGCATGTCCCCATAACACCATTGCTCGAACGTTATCATTTTGAGCAATATTGTCTTTATCTTCTAGCACACCATCTATCCAGCGAGATACAGGAATACCTTTTGTATTCATTGGATTAGCAGGCTTACCACCAGATTCCTCGTAGCTACCTTGGTCGAAACGGTTTTTCATCCATTCGTAATCAAGATCCCATACTTTAGCCCAATGCTTCCAAGCGCCTTCAGATAATCCATAATATCCTGGTAATGTGTGCGAAAGTACGCCTAAGTCAGTCGCCCCTTGCACATTATCATGACCTCGAAAAATATTAGTACCACCACCAGAAACACCCATATTTCCTAATACTAATTGGAAGATACAATAAGCGCGTGTGTTGTTATTACCCGTTGTATGTTGCGTTCCACCCATACACCAAATAAAGGTTCCAGGACGATGTTCAGCCATAGTTTGGGCAGCTTTCAATACATCAGCTTCTTTTGTACCTGTAACACGTTCAACTTCATCAGGTGTCCATTTAGCCACTTCAGTACGAATGTCATCAATACCGTAGACACGTTGATTAATGAACTCTTTATCTTCCCAGCCATTTTTGAATATATGCCACAACATTCCCCAAACAAACGCCACATCGGTTCCTGGTCGGATCGCCATATAGTGATCGGCATGAGCAGCGGTTCGAGTAAAACGAGGGTCTACAACAATAACTGGGGCGCCTTTTTCTTTGGCGCGGAAAATATGTTGCAATGAAACGGGGTGTGCTTCGGCAGGGTTGGCACCAATGATAAAGATAGCTTTTGCATTATGAATATCATTGTATGAATTGGTCATGGCGCCATAGCCCCATGTGTTTGCTACACCAGCAACCGTAGTTGAATGACAAATACGGGCTTGATGATCAACGTTATTTGTTCCCCACAAAGCAGCGAACTTACGGAATAAATACGCTTGTTCATTATTATGCTTTGCTGAACCTAACCAATACACTGAATCAGGGCCTGATTGCTCACGGATCGATAACATTTTATCGCCGATTTCATCGATCGCTTGTTCCCATGAAACGCGCTGCCATTTACCGGCCACTTTTTTCATTGGATATTTAAGACGTTTTTCACCGTGTCCATGCTCGCGGAGCGACGCGCCTTTGGCACAGTGAGAACCTAAGTTAAATGGATGCTCAAAACTTGGCTCTTGCCCAATCCAAACACCATTTTGCACTTCAGCAACGACACCACAACCAACGCTACAATGGCTGCAGACGCTTCGTACTTTTGTTATTTCGCCTTCATCATAAGCATGACGATGACCTTCAGCTGCTTCTACCTTTTGAATCATAGCGGGAGGTAATAGACTCAAAAAAGCCGCACCACCAGCAGCAATACCAGAGCCTTTCAAAAATGCTCGACGATCAACACCTTGTTGATTCGCACTAGAATTTGCGTTGCGTTTAGTCAGTTTCATAATAATTCTTAGAAGTCAGCAAGATGATAATACGTATCAACATGTTCAGTGCGTTGATAACCTTTTGCTTGTTTAGGTATTGTTTTTTCAGGCAGTGATTCGATAGTTGGAGGAGACATCGCATTTGCTTTAGTCAAGACTAAGCCCGTTGCTGCACCAGTAACTACAGTCGAAACTCTATTCAGAAATCCACGCCGAGTTAGCTTGCTTTTATCAGTCATAGTATGACTCCAACCTAGAAATTATCGATAATTAGATCTGTTAAGAATTCAACGAATAAGATTCATTAGTATTCTTTACTATATTGCTCGAGAATTATCGCTCAGAATAGCGTTTAAAGCAAGGTATATGCTGATTCTAGCTATGGAATTCACCTTGATTATTTAGGGCTTCTGCAATTCTAAGTTATCAATCGTCGAAAATTAACCCCATCGTTTAAGAGTGGTTTCATCAGTCACAAAACGAGCTTAAGTGGCCTATTGACGAATCAAGGTGAGTATTCCCGCTACAACAGCTAGACCAGCCATAACAAGCGCATCATATTGAAATTGCAAATTAATTAATCCACGTAACCCAGTTAATATCAACCAAATACCGACGAAAAAAGGACCTAATTTCATTGTTTATTCTCTTCTTCTTTTAATTTTATGAACTCAATAATTTTGATTCGAGCTCTGTGAATTTCAAACAAAATTGACCTAGAACGCTATAAAAATGGGCTGCTTTAGACTTTTCTAAATCTTCAAAAAATGATTTGAACCAAGGAGATAAGTGGCGTTGGAAGAATTCATCCGCTGTCACAATAGGCGTACCTTCTGCTGACAATATCAATCTCATCACATCACAGACTGCAGCGATATGATCTTCTGGCTCAGAAGTATCTTCCTGTCTTTCTAAGCCTAATCGAGCTAAGTCAGTACGCAACTCCGCTAACGGCTCTTCCATCAAAAATCCAGTTTGATAATAAGAACCATACGGGATTAATTCACCATGAGTAACCCCAATGAACAAGGTCTGGAATGCTTGTTGAACATCCACTAAATCAGCTTTTTTTGCAGCATCAATCAATTTCACCCATTGTTGACCCATTGGACTTTCAGGTTCGGTGACTTCTACCGCTGCAATATTATCAAGTAAAGCCTGATCAGGTTCCGAATATAATAAGCGGGCTAATAAAGCATAAGTTTGAGTTCGCCACAGCGTATTTTCATCATTCACTAAAACGTTCCTTTTTCTTTAAACATTGCCTTCACTCGACAATCTTCACACATTTTTAAACGTTCTAAGGCATCGCCCTGAAACATAGGGTGCCCCTTAAGTTTACCGGTCATGGTATCGATCATTTTTTGGGTCGCGAAGCCTTTATTACAGCTAATGCAATTAAATATAGGCTCTTCATGCAATAGGCGAATTTTTCGAGCTTGTTCTTGATCAAATAAATACTGAGGAACTAAAGATATAACATCTTCTGGGCAAGCCGTTTCACACAATCCACATTGAACACAACGGTCTTCAATAAAATTAAGTTGCGGCTGTTCACCACCGTCTAATACTGCTCCAGCGGGACAAACCGACACACAAGAATGACAAAGCGTACAGCCTTTTGTATCGACTTTTATTTCACCGAATGCAGCTTGGCTACTTAATGCTAACAACTCAACTGGAGCAGGTGCTTGCTTATGTAAATACTCCATTGCAATTCTTATCATGCGGCGCTTATCATCAACCCCAGCAAATACCGCTGGCTTAATCTTGCAATCATTCTTCACATTCAAAGATGAAATTAAATCAGTGATATTGCCCGACTCGCACCAGTTTACTTTATTATCGCCATAGCCTATTCCTGCTAACATCTCATTGGTTTTAACGATTTCTTTCTGAACTTCATTCCATGAATGATCAGTATGCGTTCCTGCATTCCAAATCGTTAGGTTACTCGCACCATAACACAGAGCCGTTAGCCAAAAAGGCATGCCTAAGGCGCCAATTTCTTCAATTGAAAAAGTAATGATGGTATCGGCTAACTTCTCGCCCATTAATTCAACTAATTGTTGCCCTTTTTCCAGATCGTGAATCACTATCTGCGGTGCGTCTTGTTCTAATTCGAAATAGGCTTGCATCATTGCTCGCAAGCGATTAATGCTGACATCTAAACTCGGCAGTGCATAGCTCATAGCACCTGATGGACACACAGACGTACAACTACCACAGCCCTGACATAGAGAAGGATTCACCGACACCTGCTCGCCAATACTAGTAATAGCTTCAGCAGGACAGGCATCAATACATTGCGAGCAACCTTGAAGTTGTCGGCGGGAGTGAGCACATATTTCAGACTTATAATTAAAATAACGCGGTTTATCAAAAGTACCGATCATTTCAGGCAGTTGCTGTAATGCTTCAGCTAAAACTTGAGCATCACCACGAGGAGCAAAATAACCCAGCGGCAACACCTCCACCGTCATACTAACTTGCTCTTGCAAATCTAAGACAAGATCAACAGAAATGACTTCGCCATCAACATTTACTTTAAACTCACCTAACCAACCACTAATATCAGTAGGCGCATTCAAGCTAGTCGTTATTTGTAAATTTGTAATATGAGGTAATATTTGCTCGATTTGTTCATTATTACCGATTATTAGAATTCGCCCAACAGAGGAAAACTCGACTAAATCAACGGGCATAATATCCTGCTGACCTATTTGTTGTACTGCATTATGCAAGATTATTATCCTCTTTATCCTGTGTTTCATCAGCTTCATCTATAGCTGATTCACTGGTATCTATATTGTGTTCTGTTTGGTCTAACGCTTCAAACTCTGTCTTTTCTTCTGCCAGTTTTAACATTCGTTTCATTTCTTCGGTCACGATATCACCTAAAGAATCAAACTGAGTAAAGTCTTCATCATATTCATTCATATGATCCACTTCTTGAAATTCAGGCTGACGAAATAATTCAGCAAGGGCACGTTGTTTAAGCTCTGGTTCAGCGTCTTCTTGCTGCCAGATGGGGAGTTCGAGATGATTGTCTTGTAATGATGTTACCTCAGATTGAGAGTCAACAGGCTGCTTAGTTGAACTTACAGCCTTTCCACCTGTTGATTCAATATCTATCCTTTGTTCGTCATTAGATGTTTTTTTATTTAACTTTCGACGAGACCACCGTTTGAATACACCTTCGTTATTTTCAGTCATACTTATTTAGCTTTAAACCATTTTTTTCGGCGACGCTTCTTAGGTGCTTCAAGTTCATAATTTTCAATAAAAAACCGTTCTAACCAATTACATAATGTTTCAGGAAGCGGACTGATCAAAACGAGCTCACCAGTCTCCATATACGAATTGGCTTCATCGAAATCCACTGTAATTAACAAAGGAGAAAGCCCGTTATCCTCTTCTTGCTTACATATTAGATAAATCTGAGGGAGATCGGATAAAAGGTTTTGATAATAAGACTCACAATGTAAAGCATGAATTTGTAGCTTTAGGTTTCTCCAAACAATTCGATCTTCACTATCACTTGCGTCACCGAGAAATTGCTCGCCATCGACAACAACCTGTTCTAATATCCAGACCTTGTTCCCCCACTTATGGGTACTTTGTGAAGATGAAATGAGCACCGACAGGTCAATGTTTTCTGAAATCATTGTCATAGTATAAATTCATTTGCTCCATCTCCCCAATGAATATTTAATAATCATATCTTTTCGATAAATGTATTAGTCAAAACTAATATATTGATGTAATCTTGCCTATCCATGACATTTAATCTGAAGAAATATAACGCCAGCGTCGGCTTTACATTAATAGAATTAATGTTAACAATTGCAATTATTGCAATTTTAGCCGCCATTGCTAATGCCAGTTATCTTTCCTACCGTGAGAGAGTGGACTTTGAACTTACTGTTGCAGATATAAAAACAATTGAACAATCAATAGAACGTTACTTTGTTATTCATAATATGTTATTTAAGTCCAACCACTGTATCTTCATCAAGAATATTTTGTGTTTCTGTTATTACTTTTTCTAAAATAGTTTTTATATTTTCTTTTGTTATATCCAGAGGTGTGGATATTTCTCCATTTGTAAGCATATTCAAAATAGCTTTGTC
>CALCCU010000058.1 GCA_937900515.1 uncultured Gammaproteobacteria bacterium
TGTTGACTTAACTATCATAGATAGCTAACTAATACTAATAAAGGCTTGGTATGATGACTTCTTTTTTTAAGTAAGAAATCTTTATTTAATTATGTTGTATCCAACAATTGATCCTGTAGCAATCTCACTTGGTCCAATTTCAGTACATTGGTACGGTTTGATGTATTTATTTGGTTTTACTGGAGCTTGGTTGCTTGGGAGAGTTCGAGCGGCTCGTTACGGTTGGACAGCAGAACAGGTTGAAGATTTACTGTTTTACGGTGCTATAGGGGTTATTCTCGGAGGGCGTCTAGGTTATAGCTTGTTTTATGATTTCACTAATAATATAGAGCACCCTTTAAATATTTTAAAAATTTGGCAGGGTGGCATGTCATTCCATGGTGGATTGCTAGGAGTACTGATAGCGTTTTGGTTATTCTCTAGAAAAACCGGAAAGTCTTATTTTGAAATTAGTGACTTTATTGCGCCAATGGTGCCTATTGGTTTATTTTTTGGGCGAATAGGTAATTTCATCAATGGTGAATTATGGGGCAAAGTGAGTGATGTACCTTGGGCCATGGTTTTTCCTCACGGTGGACCTTTGCCTCGTCATCCTTCGCAACTGTATGAAGCTGGTTTAGAAGGTCTAGTTTTATTTGTTCTGTTATGGCTTTATTCAATTAAGCCTAAGCCATTAGGCGCTGTTTCAGGACTGTTCCTACTCGGCTATGGTGTATTTAGGTCAATAGTTGAACTGGTTCGTATCCCCGATCAGCAATATGGTTATTTTGCTTTTGATTGGTTGACGATGGGGCAGATTCTTTCATTGCCGATGATTTTACTTGGCGTGTTTATTCTTGTTGTGGCTTATCGTCGACCTAATTCATAAGGATTAGCGTCCAAGTTGCAATAGCAATCAATAGGCTTATTAATACGGCAAATGAACCATAGTCTTTTGCTCGCCCAGATAGGGTGTGTCGTTCAGTGCTTACACGGTCGACGACACATTCAATGGCTGAGTTGAGCAGTTCTATTATCAGTATCAGTGCCAAGCTTGCGATCATGGCAAGGCGTTCATAGGCTGAGACATCAAGATAAAAACTAAAAGCAACAAATAAGATGGTGGCAACAAATTCTTGTCTAAAAGCAGACTCGTTTGTTAATGCTGACTTGAGCCCTTGCCATGAATACAAGGTGGCGTAGAAGAGGCGTTTTAAACCAGTATTTTTTTCCATTATTTACAGCTCCAAAATTTTCTAAAAAAGAAACATAACATAAACATCTGACCATTATGTGAAAGGGCTTTATAAAGAACTAACTATTAATTCTCATCAACTAATAGTATTGTGAACACAAGCACTTAGAATAATTATAAACTGCCATGAATCATGTTTAGACTTTAATAGCTGACAAATAATGGTCAAAAGCAAAATAACAACAGTAGTACTGTTCATCGTAGTGATGTTCGGCTCTGTGCATCAGGTCTTTGCGAACCCTGGTGTTGATTTAGCACAACTTCAATTAGCGAATGGTCGACTTGAGTTACTTCCTTATACGGAGATATTAGTCGATGATAGTCATAAGCTAACTCTTTCTGATGTTATCAGTGCCGATAAAACTCACTTTAAGCATAGCTCTGCAATTGGTAATAGCTTTGGGTTTTCCAAAGCAAATTATTGGCTCCATTTTTCACTAAAAAATGGTGGTCTGATTCAAGACCAGATCTTATTAGGCTTAGCGCATGCCTCGATAGATAATGCCATCTTATATTCTTCTCAAGCAGATGGAAGTTACACACAAGCCATCACTGGCGAATCACAATTCCACTCAAGTAGGGATATTGAGCTTAGAAACTTTGTTTTTCGTTTGACAGAACAAAAAGATCATCTAAAACATTATTACCTGCTGATTCAAACAGAAGGTTCATTGCAGTTACCTTTAACCCTATGGACAGCGTCTGAGTTTATTGGGACAGTAGTAAGAGAAAGCCTTTTATTTGGGGCTTATTTTGGTTTGATGCTTGTGTTGGTAGTGACCGCTGCAGTGTCATATCAGATGACTAAAGATAAACTTTTCTTGTATTACGGATGTTATCTATTTGCTACAAGCCTGATGCATGCCTCTCTGGTAGGTTTTAGCTTCCAGTATTTTTGGCCGAACTTACCTGAGTGGAGTAGTCGGTTTACAGCGGTGAGTGTTGGCCTTACAGTTATATGTGCCCTTGCTTTCTCAGCTGCTTTTTTACAGTTATGGATTCAAAAATATAGATACTTAAAAACACTTTATTTATTGCTAATTATTACTGCTATAGCAGCGGTTTTAATGGTGTTGTTCGACAACTATGAGAAAGGAGTGTTATTAGTTGCCTCTCTAGGCTTGGTAGCTCCTTTTGTTATATTACTTGTAGCGCTGAGATCACTTTTTTCAGGCTATCAACCTGCTCGTTATTTTGTTGTGGCGTGGATGTTCATGCTGGCAGGAGGTATGGCTGAGGTGTTGTTGGTTTTTGGCTTTATTCCTCACTCAGACTATACCGTTTATGCACTACAAGTAGGTTCCGTTTTTGAGGTAACACTACTTGGTTACGCACTGATGAAGCGTATTGAATTATTGCGTCTAGATAAAGAGCAAGCTCAGCTAGATTCGCAGCAATACTTATTTCAATTAAACAATAAGCTTGAAGCCTTAGTCGAAAGAAGAACAGAGAGCTTGCGAGCAACAAACCTAGCCTTAACGGAATTGGCAAGTCATGATGGCTTAACGGGACTTTTGAATCACAATGCGGTGCTTGATTATTTGCAGAGAATGAAGCATTTGGCGCTACGGCATCAGAATAACCTTGCTGTCATAATGCTTGATATCGATTATTTCAAAAAGATTAATGATCAGTTTGGCCACCAAGTTGGTGATAGGGTGCTTGTTTCGATTGCATCGATTTTGAAAAAAAATCTCCGCAATTCTGATGGCGCAGGACGTTATGGTGGTGAAGAGTTTATTTTGATACTGCCTGAAACGAATTTAGACAGTGCAAAGATTTTAGCTGACAGAATACGAATACAAATTATGGCTATGAAACTGACTAAATTGGCTGGTAGACAGGTAACTGCTAGTTTTGGTATCTCAATACTAAATCATGACAACCCCGAAGAGGATTTAGTGAGTCAGGCTGATAGCGCACTTTATAAAGCTAAGGATAATGGCCGTAATCAGGTCATTGTTTTTGATCAAGATAGTTAGGCTTTATCTTAAAAAATCTCATTTCCTCAATAAGTTATAGTTTTTCAGTTGAACTTTATAATGCAACATTTTGATTCAAATTTATCCCTGCGTGTTAAACTACCCGATCGTTTAGACAAAAGAATTTAAAGAGCTGTTTTATGAGTTATCAAGATCACTATGATGTAATTGTTGTTGGGGGCGGTCATGCAGGTACCGAGGCAGCGTTAGCATCAGCAAGACAAGGTGTAAAAACCATGTTGCTGACTCAAAATATAGAAACGCTTGGTCAAATGAGTTGTAACCCTGCTATTGGTGGCATTGGCAAAGGCCATTTAGTGAAAGAGATTGATGCGCTAGGAGGGTGTATGGCGCAAGCCGCAGATCTCGGCGGAATCCAGTTTCGTATCTTGAACGCGAGTAAGGGGCCAGCTGTACGTGCAACACGTGCTCAAGCCGATCGAGTTCGATACAAAGCCGCTGTCCGTAGCGTCTTAGAAAATCAAGAAAACCTCTATTTATTCCAACAAACCGTTGATGATCTCGTTGTTGAAAATGATCGCGTTGTTGGCGTCGTAACTCAAGCGGGGTTGCGTTTTTCAGCAAAGTCAGTTGTTTTAACGGTTGGCACATTCTTAGGTGGCTTAATTCATATTGGTATGGAAAATCACCAAGGTGGTCGAGCGGGTGATCCTGCATCTATTGGTTTGGCACATCGTTTACGTGCAATGCCGTTTAGAGTCGATCGTTTGAAGACTGGCACACCTCCTCGTATTGAAACGAAGAGTATTGATTTCTCTGGCCTGACAGAGCAACCAGGTGATACACCGACACCAGTATTTTCTTTTCTAGGAAAAGCCTCTGATCATCCGGAACAAATCTCGTGTTACATCACTCATACCAATGAAAAAACACATGATGTGATTCGAAATAATTTAGATCGTTCACCCATGTACAGCGGTGAAATAGAAGGGATCGGTCCTCGCTACTGCCCATCTATTGAAGATAAAGTAGTACGCTTTGCTGATCGTACGTCGCACCAAATTTTCCTTGAGCCAGAAGGTATAAACTGTGGTGAAGTATATCCAAATGGTATTTCAACAAGCTTACCATTTGATGTGCAGTATGAAATTGTCCGCTCGATGAAAGGGATGGAGAATGCACATATCACTCGCCCAGGTTATGCCATTGAGTATGACTTCTTTGATCCACGTGATTTACAACCGTGGTTAGAAACGAAACATATGGCGGGGTTATTTTTTGCAGGCCAAATTAATGGTACCACTGGCTACGAAGAAGCGGGTGCACAAGGCTTGATCGCCGGTTTGAATGCGGGCTTGCAAGCGCGTGGATTAGAGCAATGGTTCCCTCGTCGCGATGAAGCTTATATCGGCGTTATGATTGATGATTTGATTACATCAGGAACACGTGAACCGTATCGAATGTTTACTAGTCGTGCCGAATATCGCCTATTACTCCGCGAAGATAATGCTGATATGCGTTTAACACCAAAAGGTCGTGAGTTAGGATTGGTCAATGATCAGCGTTGGGCAGCATTTAGTGCCAAGCGAGAAGCGGTTGAAAAAGAAACTACTCGCTTAGAAAATACTATGTTTAGTCCTGAAAAGCTTGATTCAAACATCGCTGAACAAGTTTTGGGCGAGCCATTAGCGAAAGCTAGTTCAGCGATTGAATTATTACGACGACCCAATGTGGACTATCAAGGAATTTTAACCTTGCTTGGTGAGCACACTCAGTTAGCCGAAGATATTAGTGAGCAAGTAGTTATTCAGACTAAATATGCTGGTTATATCTCTCGCCAGAAGAATGAAATAGATCGCTTGCAGAAACATGAGCAAACAGCCTTACCTGACGATATTGACTATAAAGAAGTAAGAGGACTATCAAACGAGGTACGTGAAAAGCTAGAGCAAGCAAGACCAACAAGCTTGGGCCAAGCTGCACGGATATCAGGAATTACGCCAGCAGCAGTTTCATTATTGCTCGTGCATTTGAAGCGCGGTGGACAAAAACTTCAGAGCGAAGCGAGTTAATGGCAAATACTTTGTTAAAACAAATCGAGCAGGGCTGTGAAGCATTAGCACTATCGTTAACAGATGAGCAGCAATTAAAACTACAGCATTATGTTGAATTATTAGCGAAATGGAATAAGGTCTATAACTTAACTTCTGTTCGCGATCCTAAGGAAATGGTGAGTCGACATATTCTCGACAGCTTAGCGATTCTGCCTTATCTTGATGGCGACAGTTTACTGGATGTGGGTACAGGGGCCGGTTTACCTGGTATACCTATTGCCATTGCTTTTCCTGATATGGCCGTAACCTTATTAGATACGAACTCTAAAAAAACACGCTTTTTACAACAGGCGAAGGCTGAGCTGGGTTTAAATAATGTGACAGTTGTTCATGCCCGTGTTGAAGAAGCGGCTCTACCTAAATTTGCTATGGTGACAGCACGTGCCTTTGCAACCATTGAAGATATTATTGACTTAACTGGCCAACATTGTGATGAGGCGGGTAGCCTGATCTTAATGAAAGGTGTTCGACCTGACGATGAGCTTGCCTCAATCGGTAAAGGGTTTAAACTACGTGATATTGTGACATTGGACGTGCCGGAGTGTGATGGTGAACGGCATCTCATTCGAATCGTAAAAGGATGAATTGATGGGTGATATTTTTGCAGTTACGAACCAGAAAGGTGGCGTAGGTAAAACGACGACCACGGTCAATTTAGCTGCATCCCTCGCCAGTAGTGGTAAGAAAGTATTACTAATCGATCTTGATCCTCAGGGTAATGCATCAACAGGCTGTGGCGTTGATAAAGACTCGTTAGAAGTTAGTAGCTACGATGTCATTATGACTACTGTTAAAGCAGCTGATGCGATTGTCAGGCCGGAAGATGCAACCTTTGATGTTATGCCTACCAATTCTGATATGACAGCGGCTGAGGTTCAGTTATTAGATGTGAAATTAAGAGAGCATCGTCTACGTTTGGCCCTAGAATCCACCCGCGAAAAATACGACTATATATTGATTGATTGTCCGCCATCGCTCAGTATGTTGACTGTGAATGCTTTAGTTGCATCACAAGGCGTTATTATTCCTATTCAATGTGAGTATTATGCTTTAGAAGGTTTATCTTCACTGTTAAAAACCATTGAAAGGGTCAAGCAGAGAGCTAACCCCAACCTTGATGTGACAGGATTAATTCGCACTATGTACGACGCACGTAATAATTTAGCGACTGAGGTATCACGTCAGCTTATTACGCATTTTGAGAGAAAAGTATTTCATACCGTTATTCCTCGAAATGTGCGTCTAGCTGAAGCACCTAGCCATGGATTGCCGGTAATAAGTTATGATCGTTCTTCTCGAGGCTCGATTGCCTATATGGCAATGGCGAGTGAGTTTATAAGACGTGTTGAAAGTAATTAAGTAGGAAATAAACGTGACTAAAAAAAGAGGTTTGGGTCGAGGATTAGATGCACTATTGACCGATGTATCACAAGACGAAGCTAGCTTGGATGATAGTCTGCAATATTTTCCACTTGATTTGATCCAGCCTGGAAAGTACCAGCCGCGAGTTGATATGGCGCAGGACTCTTTAGAAGAGTTAGCGGATTCAATTCGATCTCAGGGTCTTGTTCAACCGATAGTTGTTCGTCCTGTTACTGGTGGGAAGTATGAAATTATTGCAGGTGAACGACGTTGGAGGGCTTCAAAGCTTGCTAACTTAGAAACGGTGCCAGCGTTAGTACGTGATGTATCTGATCGCAGTGCTATTGCGATGGCGTTAATTGAGAATATTCAACGTGAAAACTTAAACCCGATGGAGGAGGCTAATGCCCTTCATCGTTTACGTGAAGAGTTTGCAATGACGCACCAAGAGGCTGCTGAAGCCGTTGGTCGTTCGCGAGCTGCAGTTTCAAACTTATTGCGATTACGCAATTTGAATGATGATGTAAAACGCTTGGTTGAGAATGGTGACATTGAAATGGGGCATGCGAGAGCGTTGTTAGCTCTGGAAGGTAAATTACAGTCAGACACTGCCGCTGACATAGTCGATAGAAGTTTATCTGTTCGTGAAACTGAACAGTTAATACGTCGTCTACAAAAACCAGTTAAAGATAAGTCGCCACAGTCTGATGCATTATTAGAAGAACTCGATAAGATCGAGCAGCTAATTAGTAAAAAAATAGGTGATCGGTTTACAGTTAAACACCTTGCTAGTGGTAAAGGAAAATTGGTCATCGATTACAGCGATGTGACAGATCTTAAAGATATTATTAAACGAATTAAGTAACAATAGCATTCAAATTTAAGGCTCAGTAATTATGTATAGTGAAGAAGACCTTAACTCTGCTGTTGACGCTGGAGTAATTGATGAGTCATCAGCAACAGCATTTCGTAACTATGTAGCAGATCAGCGAGTGACTCCTGATGTTGATGAGGAGCATTTTCGTCTGATATCAGGCTTTAATGATATTTTTGTTGTTATTGCCATTTTATTATTACTTAGCTCGCTTATGTGGATTGGCCATTCACAAAGTCTACAAGTAGGAATTACACTTCAAGTAATTGCTTCATGGGGCTTAGCTGAGTTTTTCACAAGAAAACGACGCATGGCATTACCTTCGATTGTTTTACTACTGACTTTTGTCGGAGGTGTGCTAGGTTTTGGAATAACAGCGTTGGCTGATAGTGGTATGAGTACTGAGTTAAATATTGGCATTCCCAGTGGGTTAACCGCTTTTGCAGCGTGGCTCCATTGGCAACGCTTTCGGGTACCAATTACTATAGCAGCAGGCACGGCGGCCGTTGTTTCAGGCTGTATGATGGCACTATTTGCGTTAATACCAGCGACACGAGACTGGCTTGCTGTAATGATATTTGTGGCTGGGTTATTAGTATTTGCTATTGCAATGCGATGGGATATTTCAGATATCGTAAGGCAGACTAGACGATCAGATGTAGCATTCTGGCTTCATTTAATAGCAGCGCCTTTACTTGTCCATCCTGTTTTTTCTGCTCTAAAAGTCTTTGATGGTGATGTAAGTATTTTGCAAGCGAGTGCAGTGGGTTTATTGTACGTAGCCGTTGCGATTATTTCTATTAGCATTGACCGTAGGGCAATGATGGTTTCTGCATTGGTATATGTTTTATATGCATTTAATGCTTTGTTAGAACAGTATGGAGTGGTGAGTCTAGGCTTCGCACTAATTGCATTTAGTATTGGCTCTGGCTTATTGCTGTTATCAGCATTCTGGCAAACATGTAGGAAAGCATTACTACCATTATACCCAGTCAATATAACAAGGTTATTGCCAGCTTTACGCTAAAAGCCGATGACGAATATAGAGCGAAAACACGGCAATAAAGCAATTGCTAATCAAGATAAATAAACAATTTCATTGACCTTATAAGTCGCTGATCTATATAATGCGGTGGTTTGCTTAAGGCAGATAAAATCCAGCGAGATTATTGCTATGGAATCTTTAGTAAGAGCCCAGCCTATAAATCATTTGATAAAAATGCAGGTTGTGTTGCTGGTGATAACAAGTTTAATTGTTTTCCTTGTAAGGGATAATGCGAATACTCTTTCATACCTCTTCGGCGGGATGATTGCAGTCAGTAATACTCTTTTACAAAGATGGCATTTATCTGCTTCAGCAAAGTTTGCAAGAGCAGATGCAAGTAAGAATTTAGGCAGAGCATACCGCTGTGTTGCAGAGAGATGGGTAATGACCATCGTATTGTTTGCTATCGGATTTTTGGTACTTGTACCAGTTGAGATGATGTTGGCAGGCTTTATTGTAATGCAGGCAGTTGTTTTATTTGGAAATTATAGTCGGGCTTAAACCAAAAATGGCAAGTGAATCAACGATTACTACATCAGGTTATATCAAGCATCATCTACAGAATTTGACTTACGGTCAGCATGAAGATGGATCATGGGGTTTTGCAGAATCAGCTAAAGAAGCTACAGAAATGGGGTTTTGGGCAATCAATGTAGATACTATGTTGTTGTCAGTCGTGTTAGGCGGCCTAATGATGTGGTTCTTCCGTGGTGTTGCAAAAACAATTTCAGCAGGAGTACCGACTGGTACACAAAACTTTGCAGAAATGATTATTGAGTTTATTAATGATACCGTCCGCGGGTCATTCAGTGGCGGTAAAAACGACTTAGTTGCTCCGCTAGCATTAACAATATTCGTTTGGATATTCTTAATGAACTTAATGGATCTAGTCCCTGTTGATTTTATTCCATTAGCTGTCGCTCACGGGGCATCGGCACTATTCGGCGTAGATCCTCACCACGTATTTTTCAAAGTAGTACCAAGTACCGATCCTAATGCAACAATGGGTATGGCATTAGTAGTGTTCGGCTTAATGCTGTTTTACAGCTTTAAGATTAAAGGTACTGGCGGCTTCCTTAAAGAACTATCATTTGAACCTTTTGGTAAATGGGCTTTACCGATAAATCTTGTTCTAGAAACAGTCACATTATTGGCAAAACCGTTCTCATTAGGACTACGTTTGTTCGGAAATATGTATGCGGGTGAAATGGTGTTCATCCTTATTGCAACAATGTACAGTGCTGGCCTTGTCTTAGGTTCTGTAGCTGGGTTGTTACAAGTAGGCTGGGCTATTTTCCACATACTTATCATCACGTTGCAAGCCTTTATCTTTATGGTATTAACCATTGTTTATATTGATATGGCACATCAACATCATTAAGTTTAGATAGTTTTTCAAGTTTGATTTTTAGGTTTAATTTTTAATTTAGCTATTTGTTAGGAGAAAAAAATGGATATGGGTTTAGTTTATATTGCTGGCGCTATTATGGCGGGTTTAGGTGCTTTAGGTGCTGCGATTGGTGTTGGTCTATTAGGTGGTCGTTTCTTAGAAGCAGCGGCACGTCAACCTGAATTAGTACCAATGTTACGTACAAACTTCTTCTTAGTTGCAGGTCTAGTTGACGCGGTTCCAATGATTGCTGTTGGTCTATCTATGTACGTTCTATTCGCTGTTGTTTAATAACGAATTTATATTTAACAGTATTGCGATAAAGATAGAGGTATAAGCATGAATATCAATGCAACCTTGATAGGTCAAGCAATTGCTTTTTTAATCTTCATTGGTTTCTGCATGAAATATGTATGGCCACCGATTATTGAAGCTCTTGATGAGCGTAAAAAGAAAATTGCAGATGGTTTAGCAGCAGCAGAACGCGGCAGACACGAACAAGAATTAGCTGAAAAGCGTGCACAACAAGTGATTCACGAAGCGAAAGAGCAAGCGAATGAAATTATTTCACAAGCTCAACGCCGCGGTAATGAGATTGTTGATGAGTCTAAAGACAATGCACGTGTTGAAGGTGATCGTATTTTGACATCTGCTAAGGCAGAGATTGCTCAAGAAGCAAACCGTGCTAAAGATGAGCTTCGCTCACAAGTAGGCGCAGTTGCGATTGCTGGTGCAGCGAAAATTATTAGTCGTGAAATTGATGATAAGGCACACACTGATTTGTTAGATGAATTAGTTGGTCAAATCTAGAGGAATGAAAGCATGGCTGAAGTAGTAACCATCGCGCGACCTTATGCAAGTGCAGTATTTACTATTGCGCATGAAAAAGGCGAGCTGAAAGCTTGGTCTGACTTACTTGCAGTATTAGCGCAATGTGTAGCAGTGCCAAACATGCAGTCAATCATCAGCAGTCCTTCAGTAAGTGATGAGCAGGTAATAAGCTTATTCGCTGATATTGCTGGAGAGTTAATGAGCGACGATGCTCGTAACTTCATAGCTCTACTAGCTGAAAACAACCGTTTACAGTTCTTAGGTACTATTGCCGTAATTTTTGAAGAATTACGTGCAGAAGCAGAGAAAGTTATGACGGCTGATGTTACATCAGCACGAGCATTAACTCCTGAGCAAGAAGCTAAAATATCTGCAGCGTTAAAACAACGCTTAGGCAGAGATGTCACACTAACAACTAGTGTTGACGAAGCCTTGTTGGGTGGCGCGATTATTCGAGCAGGTGATCTAATTATTGATGGATCTGCCTTGGGCAAATTGAACAGACTGGCCAACGCTATTAGCTAGCGGCCTGTTTATAGAGGAAACAGAGATGCAACTGAATTCAGCAGAAATCAGTGACCTAATCAAACAACGAATTGAAAGTTTTGATGGGGCAACTGAAGCACGCACAGAGGGTACTGTTGTTGGTGTAACCGATGGTATCGTACGTATCCATGGGTTAGCCGATGTAATGGCTGGGGAAATGCTTGAGTTCCCAGGTAATACTTATGGTATGGCGCTTAACTTAGAGCGCGATTCTGTTGGTGCGGTAATTTTAGGCTCTTACCAACACATCACTGAAGGTGATAGTGTTAAGTGTACTGGCCGTATTTTAGAAGTTCCAGTAGGTGAAGCTTTATTGGGTCGCGTAGTTGACTCTTTGGGTAATCCTCTTGATGGTAAAGGCGACATTGCTAGCACAGAATCAGCGCCAATCGAAAAAGTAGCCCCAGGCGTTATTTCTCGTCAATCGGTTGATGAGCCACTTCAAACTGGTTTGAAATCTATCGATGCTATGATTCCTGTTGGTCGTGGCCAACGTGAGTTGATTATCGGTGACCGTCAAACTGGTAAAACAGCTATCGCTATCGATGCAATCATCAATCAAAAAGGTACAGGCGTTAAATGTATCTACGTTGCTATCGGCCAAAAAGCTTCTTCAATAGCGAACGTTGTTCGTAAGTTAGAAGAGCATGGTGCACTTGAGTATACAACTATCGTTGCTGCTTCGGCATCAGATGCTGCTGCACTTCAGTTTATCGCTCCATACGCTGGTTGTTCAATGGGTGAATACTTCCGTGATAAAGGTGAAGATGCACTTATTGTTTATGATGATTTAACAAAACAAGCATGGGCTTACCGCCAAATGTCATTGTTGTTACGCCGTCCGCCTGGTCGTGAAGCTTATCCTGGTGACGTTTTCTACATTCACTCTCGTTTATTAGAACGTGCATCACGCATTAGTGCTGATCATGTAGAGAAAATCACTAACGGTGCTGTTAAAGGGCAAACTGGTTCTTTAACTGCCTTACCTATCATCGAAACACAGGCTGGTGACGTATCTGCATTCGTACCTACTAACGTTATTTCGATTACAGATGGTCAAATCTTCTTAGAAACTGATTTGTTTAACTCTGGCATTCGCCCTGCGATTAATGCTGGTCTATCTGTATCTCGTGTTGGTGGTGCAGCTCAAACTAAGATCATTAAGAAGTTGGGTGGT
>CALCCU010000059.1 GCA_937900515.1 uncultured Gammaproteobacteria bacterium
GTCAGTTTTACAATGCCAATATTAAGTACTAAAGGAAAAGACATTGTCACACGTGGAGGTCCAATATCCCAATGACGATCCTTAGTAAATGCTTCACGATTACGATTCACTATGGCGGCAAAGCGTTGGTAGGCTTCCACAGCACTAGCGCCATTAGGATCATTTGCAGCGGTATTTAGGTTTGAGTTTTTCCCACTATTAGTGTTACTGGCCCGTTTTTTTGACATTCCAGTAGTGTTGTCATTGATCATATTATCAATGGTGCCGAGCTGATCGCCTAAGAAGTCAGCCACTAACTCATTACTATCAGCATTACTACCGCTACTGTCTAAGGCGCCTGCTACACTCGAATAAAGATTATTGGGGCTGATATTTTCACCAAAGTAGGTCAGCAGGGTATTCTGTACAAAAAAATACCAGCCTACTGCTGGTGTATATAATTCTGGATTCTCAGGATCAAACTCGTGATCTTCAACTACATTCAGATTGGTTTCTATCTGTGCTTCTAAAGTCGACAGAGCAAATACTTTTTGAAACACACCCAATGCACCGTTAAATAAGGATATAACGGTTGGCCACCTTTCGACCACTTGCTTGGTCGGAGCTTCAACCCCCGTGCCTAACAATTTCCATGGTAACGTAACTGCACTGAGAACATCACTCATCGTAGTCGGCGATGGAGGAGCAATAGGAATGGAGTAGAGAGGAAAAGCGTAGGCTTTAGCAACAAAACCATCTACTTGTTTATAATGTTTAGCCCAAGATAGCAAAGCAACCATCTGACCGATAGAGACTTCATTCGCTACCATTGCTCTATTGGTATAGGCAATAAAATTGAGATTACGAGCAGCTAGTTTAGCTTGCGAATAGACGGCAGCGTCGGCAGCATTTTCTACTTGTATACGGTTTTTAACTAACTGGCCTTGGTTGTATAAAATCAACAAGGTGATCAGGCACACAGCCATAAAGAGCAAACCAAAGACCATGGCTTGCCCTTTTTGAGTGTAGAATTGAGTATTTTTTATACTCATCTATAAAAATCGATGCTACCACTATCAACTGTGAATCAAATTATTCTGCTTGTTTAAAGTCTTGTAGACCATAGTCGGTTGTTTTAGCACCTTCTGTTGCACCTGCAGCTCCAGCAGTTTGACCTGATCCTGCAGCTGTGCCACCACCTAATTCAGCCGCCATATCACCGACTTGGCCACGAACCGTATCACCAAAGATATTAAACACAGTAATGGCTACAATCGCTATTAACGCGACAATAACGATGTACTCTGTCATACCCTGCCCTAACTGCTTTA
>CALCCU010000060.1 GCA_937900515.1 uncultured Gammaproteobacteria bacterium
ATGAGAATCTGCAAGATTCTGTAACTGTAGATAAGGGTGACGGACCAGATAATATTAGTGATTATACGTTGCTAAAACGTGGAAAGCGGCATGATTATTTTACATCATGTTTACCATGGCCGCAAAAAGGCGACGCAGTTAGTTTGCCGTTAGGTTCTACAGCTCCGTTGACGACGTTAAATAACAATACTGGTGATGCTTTAGCGGTTCGTAATTCGTCCGGTGTTGTAAAAAACATTAGAGTTGATGGTACATTAGCGTATTTGTCTCCGGGAACGAGTGGTTTTGCTAATGAAATTCGCGCAGATTTGGCAGATGCAACGGCGGCAACAATTAATCAGTTGCGTGAAGCGTTCCAAATTCAGCGGTTGTATGAGCGCGATGCGCGAGGTGGTACAAGGTATACAGAAATATTGCAAAGTCATTTTGGTGTTACATCACCTGATGCAAGGTTGCAACGGCCAGAATATTTGGGCGGCGGTAAAACACCGGTATCAATGCAACCAATTCCACAAACATCGTCAACCGATGCAACATCGCCGCAAGGTAATTTATCAGCGATGGGAACAGTTGGAGTAGAAGGTCATGGATTTAGTAAATCATTTGTAGAACATGGCGTAATTGTCGGCATGGCGTGTGTATTCGCAGATTTGACTTACCAACAAGGTATGAATCGGATGTGGTCTCGTCGGGATCGCTGGGACTTTTATTGGCCAGCGCTTGCACATCTCGGTGAACAAGCGGTATTAAATGAAGAAATTTATACACAAGGAACAAGTGCAGATCAGGGAGTATTTGGTTATCAAGAACGTTATGCGGAATATCGGTATAAGCCGAGCCAAATTACAGGTAAAATGCGGTCGAACGCTGCAGGTAGTTTGGACGTTTGGCATTTGTCGCAAGACTTTAGTAGCGTACCAGTCCTTAATGCATCGTTTATCGAAGAGAATCCGCCGATTGATCGGGTAGTGGCATTGCCATCAGAACCGGATTTGTTGTTCGATTGGTATTTTGATATGAAATGTACACGGCCAATGCCAACATATAGTGTACCAGGTCTAATTGACCATTTCTAAGGTATGTTATGGATATTAAGTGGAATATCGTTATTAGTGTTATTAAGCGTATCGCACTGCCTATGGCAGTCGGTTCGCTTGTTCTTTGGCTTATGTCTCATGGCTATGATGACTGGGTGCCTGTTATATGTGGTACTGCAGACAATCTTGGCATCGTAGTAACGGAGTGTAAATAATGTGGCCAGCAATTATAGGCGCAGCGATTAGCGGATATGGCGCATATAGAGCTAATAAAGAAACGAAAGCGTCAACAGGACGCCAAGTAGCGTTTCAAGAGCGTATGAGCAATACTGCTCATCAACGTCAAATGGCGGATTTAAAAAAAGCTGGTATCAATCCAATGTTATCAGCAAGATTAGGTGGGGCATCGTCCCCAGCTGGAGCCTCTTACCAAGCAAGCAATATTGGAGCTGCTGCGGTAGAGGGATATGGAAAAGTAAGTAGTGCCAAGCAAGCGCAAGCGCAAACAAAACAAATACAAGCCCAAACAGAATTCACAAAACAACAAACAATAAATGCTATACAGCAAAATAAAAATCTCAAACAAGCGTATAAAGTAGCAGTACAGCAAGTTAAAAATATGACCGAAAAATGGTTTATTGATCGTTTAACGGGAACGATTATGAACCGTGATAATAACTTCTATAGAGAAGTTTCAAAAATGCTTGGTAGGGACATCGGACCCCAAGGTGTAACATCAGCTAAACAAGCAGCGGATGTAGTTCTTAAAGGTTTGTCACTAGGTGGAAAAGTTGCGGAATATATTTTGAATAACAAATTCAGAGGAAAAAAATAATGGCTAAAATGGTATTTAAAACAGGTTATGGCGAGCGTGAGCGGGTCAAGACAGAACCAAAAGGCGAAAGCCTAACTCAACAGCACTTCGCCCATGAGGCGGATGTGCGTAATATTATTAAGCAATATGACAAAACTGGTCTTATTGCAAATGTACAAAAGGGCGTAGCCCAATATGGTGACTATTCAGAAGTCAACGAATATAGAGAGGCTTTAGACCTCGTTAATGATGCAAACGGAATGTTTGCAGATCTACCCGCAGAATTGCGGGAAATGTTCCAGAATAATGCTGGAACGTTCTTGGAGTTTGCAACAAACCCAGAGAACAATCAAAAAATGATCGAGCTTGGACTTAAGGAGGCTCCATATGTCCAAGAAGAACAGCCAATTCAGGCTGAAAATAAGGCTGCCGAGCCTCCCGCTCCCCTAGATAAGGGGGAGTAGAGGCAGCCAGGGCACAGTTACTCACTTGATGTAACTGTGCCCACTGACACCAAAGGAGGAAAAGGTGGAAACAATTAAGTATAATTTAACTCAGGCCAAGACACGGGAAGACAAAACACAGTGGATCAAAATAGGGATAGCACAAAAGAGCGACCGTAATTTTTGGATCAAGTTAGATGTGTTGCCGATTGCAGATAAAAACGGCGAAATATGGTTAAATTTATTTGAAAGGAAAGATGATGAAGTACAGAAAAAAAATGAGCGGTAAAGCGAGCCGTAAACAATTTACAAAAGGCGCAATGAAAGTGAAGGGTAAAAATTTCACGAAACCAATGCGCGGCGGCATCAGACTATAGATGCCATGCTATCATCCTCTGGTAGCCTATAAATGCGATGGAAAAGTAGTATTTGATAAGCCCTTCGCATTTGCGAGGGGCTTTAATTTACCCTGTGGCCAATGTATTGGGTGCAGGTTAGACTACAGTCGCCAATGGGCTATTAGGTGCGTACATGAGGCTCAGACGCACGAGGATAATTGTTTCATAACTCTAACGTTTGACAATAAACACATTGCTAAACGTAAAAATCCGGAAAGTTTAGATAATACTGAGTTCCAAAGGTTTATGAAACGCCTCCGGAAAAAGTATCCCCACAAAATAAGATTTTTTCATTGTGGGGAATATGGGGATCAAAATAAAAGACCACATTATCATGCGTTATTATTCGGGCATGATTTCAAAGATAAAAAATTGTGGTCAAATAAAGGCGACTTCAAGTTATTTGTAAGTCAAGAATTAGCGGAGTTATGGCCGTATGGTTTCCATACGATCGGAGCGGTAAGCTTCGATACAGCTGCATACTGTGCCAGATATGTAATGAAAAAAGTTACAGGTGACGCAGCTGCGTCGCATTATCGAGAGGTAGATCTCGAAACCGGCGAAGTTATAAATGAAATAAAGCCGGAATATTGTACGATGTCGCGAATGCCCGGCATCGGGTATGAATGGTATCAGACATATGGATACCATGATTGCCATAAACACGATTATATCGTTATAAATGGCTACAAAGTAAGACCGCCAAGGTATTACGATAAGTTGTGTGAAGAAGAATTCTTCGCAAAAGTAAAAGAAACACGCGTTGCAAACGCGGATGAACCCATAATTAATTATGGGGAAGAAATGGACAGACTTTGGGTGGAAGAAGAAGTTAAAATAAAAAAGCTTGAAAGATTAATAAGAAACGTTTAGCGTTTTTTAAACTAACTAGGAGGTAGTAATGAAAAAAGTATATTATGCAGTATATGATAGAAAAGCAGAATTGTTCTCAGCACCGTTTTTGGAAATCAAAGACGGGACAGCAATTCGAGCAATTCAAGATTTAGTAGTCAATTCACCAGATCATGCTTTTGCAAAACATCCAGGGGATTTTAGTTTGCACAAGCTAGGTGAGTTTGACGATGTAAGCGGAGTTATTACAGGTCATATGCCTGAGAAACTCCAAGAAATAGAAAATCTAGTAGGAGAGTAAAATAATGCTAGGCGGTCGTATGGGCAATTTGCCAACAGTAATGTCTCACGAGTTTTCGCGGGTACCACAAGCTGAAATTCAGCGGTCAACATTTAACAGATCACACGGACTAAAAACAACTTTTGAC
>CALCCU010000061.1 GCA_937900515.1 uncultured Gammaproteobacteria bacterium
CGTGGCTAATGTTACCACTTGCACTGATTATTGTTGTGATAATCAAACAACAGTTAACAACTAATCTGCAAGCGACTGCTGAGCATCATTTCAAAACGGTTGTGTCACAACAGGCCCAAGTACTGCTTGCAAGAATGCATGACTATGAACAGGTTTTATTAGGTGCCGCTGGCTTATTTGCGGCCAGTTCAGAAGTCAACCGTGAAGAGTGGCGTATTTATGTCGAATCACTACAGTTAGCTCGATCATTACCAGGTATTCAAGGCGTTGGCTATGCCATCATGGTTCCTCCAGACAAAAAGGAACAACATGAGGCGAGTATGCGAGCGGAAGGCTTTCCTGACTATGCTATTTATCCCAGAGGCGAGCGTGAGATGTATAGCAGTATTATATATCTAGAACCGTTCAGCGGTAGGAACCTACGCGCATTTAGCTACGATATGTTCTCTGAGCCAGTACGCCATGCCGCCATGCAACGTGCAACCGATACCGATGCACCTGCTTGGTCTAGAAAAGTTACCTTAGTTCAGGAGACGGGGCGTGCTGATCAGGCAGGGTTTCTAGTTTATTTACCTGTTTACATCAACGATATGCCCACTCATTCAAAAGCTGAACGTAGAGCTGCTTTAAAGGGCTTTGTCTATAGCCCATTTCGAGCAGTTGACATGCTCAGTAGCGTGTTCAATGATCCGTATAGGGTATTTGAACTGCAATTGTTTGATGATAAGCCTAGTCCCGAAAATTTATTATTTGAATCAAGCCCTAATATTTCCAATGCGAGCTATCAGACAGATGTAATGATCGAAATTGGTGGAGCGAAATGGACTGCTCGTTATTTCAGTAATGATAAATATGATGCATCGGTAGACAACTCTCTAGTTCCTCTAGTTATGGCTGCATCGTTGTCGCTGGTTGGTTTTGTCTTCATTATAATGCTTCTCGATATCCGACATCGTAAGCGTATGAACGACAGTCATTATGATTTACAAACCAGTATTCGAGAGGCACGATTAATAGCGAAATTAACAGAGATACTACAAAACTGTGCAACGGTTGACGAAGCATTTCCTATTATTAGCACAACATTGAAGAATCTTTTTCCTGAGGCACCCGGTGCATGCTACATGATTAATGATAGTACATCACTGATGTCTCTTGCCTGTAGATGGGGAGAGGCAGAACATAAAGATAAAACGTTTTTCCCTGATGAGTGTTGGGCATTGAAACGTAGCCAAATTCATACATATGGTTTCGGTGAATATGCAGATATTAAATGTGCTCACTTCAGTGCTGATGTTTCACGCTCTGTATGCGTCCCACTTATGGCTCAGGGCACTATTCTTGGCAGCTTGCATTTTCCTCAGTTGATGTCCCATTCTGACGTTCAAAATAACTTGTCACAACAATTAGAATTGCTTAGAAATATTGCCGACACGATCAGTTTAGCACTCGCTAATCTTAGGTTACGAGAGTCGTTACGTGAAATGTCGATGCGAGATCCTCTAACAGGTCTCTATAACCGACGGTTTATGGAGGAGACGCTAGTGCGAGAGGTAAACCGTTGCATACGTAATGATAGTACGTTGGCTGTCGTCATGATGGATATTGATAATTTCAAGGACTTTAATGATAACTATGGCCATGAAGCAGGTGACATTGTGTTGAAACTTCTAGCGGAACAATTGAATCAGTTTAGAAGTGGCTTAGATGTTTCCTGTCGTTTTGGTGGTGAAGAGTTCTTGTTAATTTTACCTAATATCGATTCTGAAAATGCTATCAAGAGACTTGAGCAACTACGCCTTATGATTGAGAATATGGAGGTATACTTTCATGACAAGTTGTTACCGCCAATCACAACATCAATCGGACTCGCTCTATTTCCTGAACATGGTACTGATTCGACAACATTGTTACACGAGGCTGATAGCGCACTCTATAAAGCCAAAAGTGCTGGTCGTAATTGCATTAAAGTTGCAGAGCAATGAATATATGCGTTGACCGTTACTAGTGAAGCTCTCGTCTCTATTTTCTAGTCAGATAGAATAATTAAATAACAGCTGCTTTGTCATCCTCATTACTTATATTGTTCGGCATACTTATCGCGAATATTCAGAATATCAGGCAAAACTGAATGAAAGACTTTTACTAGTGCAGGGTCAAAATGTTTACCGGCTTCTTCATCAATTAGGTTGATCGCAGCATCAATTTCCCATGCTTTTTTATAAGGTCTTTCCGTTGTTAATGCATCAAAGACATCAGCAATGGCTACGATTCTTGCTGTAATTGGTATTTCTTCGCCTTTAAGTCGTCGAGGATAGCCAGTGCCATCCCATTTTTCATGGTGAGAAAATGCTATTTCTTTAGCCACTTGTAATAATGGCGATTCGTCATCTCCAATGATATCCGCTCCAATTTTAGGATGACGTCGCATGATATTCCATTCCGCATCATCGAGTTTACCCGGCTTAAGCAATACGTTATCAGGAATACCTATTTTTCCTATGTCATGCATGGGGGCGGCATTAAAAATTAAATCTACCCAGTCATCATCATAGGGTAGTGCCTCAGCTATGAGACGAGTGTAATGACTCATTCTGATGACATGAAGGCCAGTTTCATTGTCTTTAAACTCAGCAGCACGTCCTAATCGTCGAATAATCTCTAAACGTGTATTGGCAAGCTGTTTAGTACGTTCTTGAACTTTTCTTTCAAGCGTCCTGCTTTGGTCATAAAGTGCGAGTTGGGTTGCAACGCGTGCTTTTACAAGTGGAGGGCTAATAGGCTTGGTTATATAGTCGAC
>CALCCU010000062.1 GCA_937900515.1 uncultured Gammaproteobacteria bacterium
ATCACCTTAACTTTACTTGATGAAGAGATACCTGTTAAAACTAAAAGACTTCTCATACCTGCATTTACCGCACCTAATATATCAGTATCTAAACGGTCCCCAATTGCAACAGTCTTTTCAGCAGTTGTGCCAAGTTTAACTAGCGCCTGTTGATAAAGAATAGGTTCTGGCTTACCAATACTTATTGGCTTAATGCCAGTCACAGCTTCAAGTGCTGCAAGTGTTCCACCATTCCCCATAACAACACCTAATTCAGTTGGCAAACTTGTATCAGAGTTAGTCGCATAAAATGCTGCTCCAGCATTAAGGTTGAGAGTTGCTGTCGAAAGCTTATCCCAAGTTAATTGCCTATCTAATCCAGAAACTACAATATCAGCACCTTCATGAATGATCCCCTTCTCAGGTTGATTCACTTGGTATAAGTCAGTCAATGTGAAACCATAATCTAGCAGTGGCTGGCGAAGCCCTTCTTCACCTATGATGAAAACACGCCGCTTATCTAGAGGTTGATGCTCGTCAAGGAAGCGAGCTGTTGCCATGCTAGAAGTTAAGACCTCATCTGCTGCAACGTTCACTCCTAGCAAGTCTAGCTTTTCAACATATTGTGATTGAGTAAGGCTTGCGTTGTTAGTCGCCAGAATAAAAGGCATCGATATTTCGCGCAGAGTAGAAAAAAACTCATTGAGACCAGCCAAGGCTTGGCTGCCGTGCCAAAGCACTCCATCCATATCAATTATGAGGCCTTCAATATTATCGAATGATTTCATTATTGTTGTTACAGCTCCATTAGTTATCGTTATTTTGCGCTTAACAGACTGATTTACAAAGACTGCCAATTCTAAAACATTACATATCAGTATGATATTTCATAAGTTACGCGTGACGCAAAGCATAAAACATTGACACACTGTAGCCAACTACATTATATTTTCGGGGCGTATATTCAACGTATTTATTAATTTCACCTCTTTTAGGAGCATGACAGCATGTCAAAAGCACTTATCCAAATGGCTCTAGATTCTCTAGATTTCGACGCAACTATCGCACTTGCTGAGCAAGTAGCACCTTATGTTGATATCTTAGAAATTGGTACTCCATGTATCAAATACAATGGTCTTGAACTAGTTACTGCTTTAAAAGCAAAATTCCCAGAAAAATTAATCCTTGTTGACCTTAAAACTATGGATGCTGGCGAATACGAAGCAACTCCTTTCTATGAAGCTGGCGGTGACATCTGTACAGTACTAGGTGTTTCTGATAAAGCAACAATGGGCGGCGTAATCAAAGCTGCTAACGCTAACAATGCTGAAGCTCAAATCGATTTAATCAGTGTTAAAGATAAAGCGAAATGTGCAACTGAAGCAGCAGCAAACGGCGCTCAAATCATCGGTGTTCACACTGGTCTTGATGCTCAAGCAGCTGGTCAAACTCCATTCGCTGATCTTAAATTAGTTGCTGACCTTAACTTAGGTGTTCGCATCTCTGTTGCTGGTGGTATCAACAAAGACACTATCCAAGATACAGTTCGTGCTGGCGCAACTATCGTTGTTGTTGGTGCTGCTATCTACGGTGCAGATTCTCCAGCAGAATCAGCTAAAGAATTACGTGCATTAGTTGATGCTGCGTAATCTTTGAGCTAATAGTAAGAAGATAAATGACGAGAGGTTATTAATTAACCTCTCGTTTTTTACTGTTCGAAGGGTTATTATTTACCGTTCGGAACAACTAATTATGTGGTCGACCAGAAAGCTTCAACTATT
>CALCCU010000063.1 GCA_937900515.1 uncultured Gammaproteobacteria bacterium
CTTCTTTAACAGTAGCAGGAACGCTTTCAACCATTGCTTTAGCTTCTTTCAAGCCCGCGTAAACAACAAGCATGATGGCACTCATTCGAATGGTTTTACCAACAAACCAACCATAACGATTAGATAGACCATCTAAGCCCTTGTTAAATGCCGAGAAGAAAGCTTTAACAGGTGAACGATACCATTTAATAGGGTGGGCTGGATCTTCCTGCTCATGCTCTTTCATCAAAATAGCTGCAAGGGCAGGTGATAGGGTCAATGACACTGCCACAGATATGACGGTAGCAACTGCGATCGTCAAACCAAACGCTTGATAGAATTTCCCTGAAATGCCTTCTAAGAATAGCGTAGGTAGGAATACAGCAACGAGTACTAAGCCCATTGCAATGAGAGCTGAACCTACTTCATCCATTGTTTTTCTGGCGGAATCTCGTGCGTTCATGCCCTTACGTAGGTTTCTTTCCATGTTTTCAACAATAACGATAGCGTCATCAACGACAATACCTATGGCTAAAACGAGACCAAATAAGGTCAGATTGTTTAACGAAAATCCCATTGCAGACATCACTGCAAACGTACCAATTAACGATACTGGTATGGCAACAATTGGAATAATCGCAGCACGCCATGTTTGTAAAAATACCAAAATAACAATCACGACCAAGAATACTGCTTCATATACAGTTAGCTTTACAGCTTCTACCGATTGTTCAATAAACTTGGTTGGGTTATAACCAATTTCATACGCTATACCAGGTGGAAAGTCTTCAGCAATCAACTTCATTTCATCAATAATTGCTTCAGATGTTTTAAGCGCATTTGAACCAGGTCGTTGGTACACTGGCACAGCAACAGCTGGATATTCTCCTAGATACCCCTTAGTCACATAGTCTTGTGCTCCCAACTCGATTCTTGCGACATCACCTAAGCGAACAATCTGACCATCATTACCTGTTTTAACGATGACATCACCAAATTCTTCAGGTGACTTAAGACGGCCTTGCGTTTGAATCGTGTACTCATAGTAGTTTTGCTGTGGTTGCGGGGAACGATTCAATGTACCACTTGCAACTTGAACATTTTGAGCACGTAATGCAGCCATAACATCACCTGCAGCGATATCATACGATTGCAATAAATCTGGCTTTAACCATATACGCATCGCATACTCGGCGGCACCAAACATTCTGACATTACCGACACCTTCGATACGACGTAATCGATCTCGAATATTTAATACTGCATAGTTACCAAGGTGTGTCTGGTCGTAGGTGCCGTCTGGTGAATACAGATTAACCACTATCATTAGGTCGGGCGTATTTTTCTTAGTAGTAACACCTAAACTTCTAACCGTTGAAGGCAAACGAGGTTCAGCGATGGCAACACGGTTTTGAACTAATACTTGCGCAGTATCAAGGTCTGTACCTAATTTAAAAGTAATCGTGAGGGTCATACTGCCATCGGAAGTAGCTTGAGAGTTCATGTAGAGCATACCCTCAACACCATTTATCTCTTGTTCGAGTGGTGTCGCTACCGTGTCTGCAACCGTTTCAGCCGTGGCACCTGGATAAGTTGCCGAGACTTGAATGGTAGGCGGTGCAACTTGTGGGTACTGTTCTACAGCCAAGCCTAAATAAGCTAAGCCACCAATAATAATCGTAATAATCGAAAGAACGGTGGCAAATATGGGGCGATCAATAAAGAACTTTGCAAAATTCATTATTTTGTATCCTTATTGATTGTTTGAGCTGTCGGGCTGAGTCGAGGCGAGCTAGGATCAACAATGCTATCAAGTGCTCTCCATTGAAGCTCTGTTATATTGGGCGTAACTTCTTGATTTGCACTACGAATACGCTGGATACCGTTGATAACCACTTTTTCATGACCCTGTAAGCCGTTTCTTATCACAATCAAGTCATTATCGAGTAGGGTGCCAACAGTGACATAGGCTCGGCCAATTTGATTATTATCATTAACGACGTAAACGAATTTTTTACTTTGATCAGTGTTAATTGCATTCTCTGGCAATAAAATAGCCTGATATTCAGAACGGCCCAATAAGCGAGCTCGTCCAAATAATCCTGGATAGATAATGCCTGACGCATTATCCACGATCGCTGTTGCTTGAATAGTGCCGGTACCAGTATCAACGATGTTATCAACAAAGTTCATTTGACCTTGGTGATAGAACTTGTCTTCATCTAATAGTTTTATATAAATAGGGTTAGGCGCTTTATCACTGCTTGGACGCTCACCAGCGATATCTAGACGTAAGTATTTGAGCAGGTCACCTTGAGAGCCTTCAAACCTGAAGTGAATAGGGTTAGTGCTAACAATGCGTGTTAATACCGTATCATTCTCTTCGATCATATTACCTACATCGACATAGCTATCACTGATTTTTCCATCGATTGGTGCGGTTACTTTCGTAAATGACTTTTGTAACTTGGCATCATTTAACGAAGCTTGAGCAATTTGTAATTCTTGAAAGCGGCGATCGACAACTTCTTGTGAAATAGCTTTAGTTTTACGTAGGTTTTGTGCACGCCCTAGCTCTTTATTAGCCAACTCATATTGTGCTTGACTACGTTGCAATTCATAGTCGAAAGGGCGTGAATCAATCACATAAAGTATGTCTCCTTTTTTAACAAACTGACCATCTTTAAACTTTTTTTCAACCAGATAACCAGTGACACGAGCACGCATGTCGACATTATTGATTGCTTCAAAGCGACCTGTAAATTCATCCCAGTCGGTTAATTTATGCTGTAACGGCAGAGCAACATCCACTTCTACAGGTGGGGGAGCTGAAACTGTCGAACTAACTTGCGTACTATCTTCATTACACGCCACAAGTAAAAGTGACATGGCTGATATCAACGTTAAAGGTAGTATTTTCATAATAATGCTCTCATTAAGTGTTTGTTATATGGATGTTGTTTTATTTCTTACTAGTGCAGCATTAGAATAAAGCCTTGTAGGTTAATGTTCGGTTAACATATATTTACAAAAGTCTCTAAGATATTGCGATCAAATAGAAAGTGAGGCCATATCAATAACAAAGCGGTAACGTACATCTGATTTTTCCATGCGTTCAAACGCAGTATTGATTTCATCCATTCGAATCATTTCGCATTCAGGCAAAATATTCATACGGCCACAGAAATCCAACATTTCTTGTGTTTCGGCTATACCACCGATTAATGATCCGGCAATTCGTCGTCTTCCAAATATCATAGGTGCAGTATTAGGTCCTTCAATTGGACCTATCTGACCTACTAAAACAAGTGTGCCATCGTGATCAAGTAGTGGGATATAAGGGTTGAGATCGTGATTAACAGGAACAGTATCAATAATCAGGTCAAAGCCTGATGCTCCTTTGGCCATAGCTTGGTCATCTTTCGATACTAGAAATTCATGCGCGCCTAAGTCCATTGCATCAGCTTGTTTGTTGACAGACGTACTAATGACTGTGACATGAGCACCTAGTCCAACGGCAAGTTTGATTGCCATATGACCTAAACCGCCCATGCCAACAACACCCACGCGACTACCAGGGCCAACATTCCATTCACGAAGCGGAGAATAAGTAGTGATACCTGCACATAGCAACGGTGCAGCACGAGACAAATCAAGGTTTTCAGGAATACTAAGTAAGAATTCTTCTCGAACAACAAGGTGTTTTGAGTAGCCACCTTGAGTCATTTCACCAGAATGTCGATCGGGTGAGCCATAAGTCAGAGTGAAACCATTACGGCAATATTGCTCATTATCATTGTGGCATTGGTCACAGTCCTGACATGAGTCAACCATACAACCCACAGCAACATGATCACCACGTTTAAATTTTGTAACGGCAGAGCCAGTATCTATAACCTTACCAACAATCTCATGACCAGGTACGAGAGGGTATTGTGACCCGCCCCAATCATTTCTTGCCATGTGCAAGTCAGAATGACAGACACCACTATAGAGAATTTCTATTGTTACATCGTTATCTCGAAGTGCTCGGCGTTCAAACTGATAGGGTGCTAACGGGCTAGTAGATGTTTGTACTGCATAACCAATCGTTTTCATGACAATATCCTTTAGAATAAGTAACTAGGTGAATCAATAAATGAATACATCTATTATTTGTTGGATAACACTATAAAGATGACTATGAATATAGGCTTGCCTAAAACTATAAGGATTTTGCCTAATTATATAAAATGCTCGAAAGTTACTTAAGGGGAGTTCACACTTGTCTCTCATATATGTTTTGTCGTTGTGTCACCTTTTATGTCGATGAGTTGGACAAATTTACTCTAGAACTATACGTGTTATTAAGCACCTTGAAGCTATTACACCGATGATAATAGTTCAGGAGGGATTTATATTTTCATTTTTAAATAAAAAAACTCAATTACTAGATAACATCTGATAACCATATACCTAATAGAGAATAGTCATGTAGTGGTTATGAAGGTAAAAAATACTCATAGATAAGCCTTATGTTTGGGTATACTCTCAATAAAACATAAATTTGGAGATGTAAAAATGGCGAAACAACTTTTCACTATATTTTTTATTTTAGTTGCTGCTCCCACTTTTGCTGAAGAGGGAAGCTCTTGGTGGAAATTCTGGCCATCAGAAGAGCAAAAAACTGTTGCTGAAGACACTGCTGTAATTATTGGAAACAACCTTTTTACAAAAGATGAACGTTCTATACTTAATGACTTTCTTCGTCAGAGAGGAGAAAACAAAGGGTATGAAAAAATGGATGATGACGATGGCGACAAGTATGGAAAAAAAGACAAAAAAGCTAAAAAACAAAAAGCCTTACCGCCAGGATTGAAAAAGAAAATTGAACGTGGAGGACAACTGCCTCCAGGTTGGCAGAAAAAAGTTGCTCGCGGAGAAGTGCTTGATAAAGACCTATATCTAGCATCAAAAGGTTTACCTCAAGATGTTCTTGACCAATTGCCAAATAATCCTGAGGGCACGATCATCAGGCAAATTGACGATACGATTGTACGAGTAATGGAGACGACGAATGTTATTCTGGATGTGCTAAAGGGTAATAGTCAATAATTAAGGTGGTTGGGCTTTAAGCTATATTCTTAATGTGGGGAGGTTAAACCGATGCCTATTTTGGCACGTAAGTGACATTTCCATTATTAAAGAAGAAGCACATTCGTTGTAGTAATGATTCATGAAAAATTTATAGCTATTTTCTCCATTATGTTTAGCTATATACATAATAAAGAAACACAGTTTAAGCATTTCTACGCTATAAATTGAACTACACGATTCCTACCCGTATTTTTAGCTTCATACAAGGCATTGTCAGCCATGTGTTCGAGATCACTAGCGGATAGGTCTTTATGCCAGTTGGCGACGCCAATGCTGACAGTTAAAGAAATTGTCCCTTCATCATGAGGAATTCTTAGGTCACTAATATCATTACGAATACGTTCTGCAAGTTTCACTGCTTCATTAGGTTTTGTTTCAGGTGTTAGGATAAGGAATTCTTCTCCGCCAAACCTGACTAGTATATCGGTATCACGGATGGTTTTTTGACAAGTTTGGACAAGCTTTTGTAACACTACATCGCCTTTAGCGTGTCCATATGTATCGTTTATAGCTTTGAAAAAATCTATGTCTAACATCATCATCGAAAGAGGATGGTGATAACGTTGACATTGAGCAATAAGCATCGCACTGAGCTCAGTATATTTACGGCGATTAAGTGCTCCAGTTAACGGATCAACCGTTGCAGCTTTTTCATACCTCTCTTTTTCAAATACTTCAGAGAGTAGGTTTATGTCTTGACGCTGAAAGCGAATATTCGATTTAACATCTAATTTGAGTAAAGATAATCGGCAATGTTCGTAGTTTTTAATCATATCACCTAATTCATCATCGCCATACGATGAGCGGAAGAGGATTAGCTTTCAGCTGTCGGCAGACCTCATAACTATCAAGATCTGGCATCATAATGTCGAGCAAGATAAGATCAGGCTTGGAGTCAGCGTTAGCGATTTTAAGAGCACGCTCGCCATTAAGTGCAGCTTTGACCTGATAAGCTTCTCAAAGTGCTGAATAACAACTAAGCTACTGTCTGCATCATATTATTTCTCATTCTATATAAGTTCTGCTATGAATCTAGAGTTGGAACGTAGTGCTTGCACCAGTCAAGGACTTCACCTGCAGGCATGGGTTTTGAAATCCCATAGCCTTGAGCAACTTCACAGCCTAATTCAACTAGCAATTGAGCCTGTTGCTTAGTTTCTACACCTTCCGCTATCACATTGAGCTTAAAGACTTTAGCCAACTCAACAATAGCTTCTATAATCGCGCGATCCTCAATATCATCTAATATATCACGCACAAAAGTTTGATCAATTTTGAGCGTTTTAACTGGAAGTTGTCTTAAATATGATAAGGATGAATAACCAGTACCAAAATCATCCAAAGCAAACGTTACACCTAATTGTTGACTAGTAATAGTGACTATTTCAGCAGTTTGGAAGGTTTCTAATGCCGATGTTTCTAAGATTTCTAACTCCAACAGCTCAGATGCAACATCTGGATGGCGGGCCAGAGCATGATCAAGTTTATCAATAAAATCAGTTTCTTGAACTTGTTTTGCTGCAACATTAACACTGATTTGTACTGTTAGCTCTTGCTTTTGCCAGTCATGGGCTTGTTGTAGCGCTTGCTCAATTACCCAATCACCTATCGTCACAATGATATCTTTATTTTCGATAAGAGGTAGAAATTCACCTGGAGCTAACAGTCCTCTTTCGGGATGTTGCCAGCGGATTAACGCTTCCAATCCTAAAATTTCTCCAGTAATGAGATTAACTTTAGGTTGATAGTAAAGACGAAATTCATTTTGATGGAGTGCTTGCTCAATTCTTGAGATATTTTCATGCAATTCATGCATCTGACGATCGAGTAAAGGGTCAAAAATGTGGTATTTATTTTTACCTGATTGCTTAGCTGCATACATTGCGTTGTCTGCATGGCGGATTAATGTATCAGCATCACTGTTGTCCTTGGGATAGACAGTGGCACCGATGCTTGCTGTTACACTTAAAGTGTGTTCAGCAATGATAACAGGCTTGGAAATTGATTGATTGATTCGAGTTATCGCAGTGTCAAGTTCGTCTATATTCTTTAGATTTGACAGTAGAATGATAAATTCATCGCCTCCTATTCGTGCGACTGTATCTCCATTTCGTACCTCGTTGGATAAACGCGCTCCAATTTCAATAAGCAACTTATCACCCATCGCATGCCCTAATGTATCGTTGATAGCTTTAAATCCATCTAAATCAAGAAAACAAATAACTAATAGAGTTTGATTACGCTTAGCCTGAGCTAGATCTTGAGCTAGTCGATCAGATAATAAAATACGGTTTGGTAATTTTGTAAGTGGATCATAATGAGCGAGTTGTTCTAATTGCTGCTCTGTCGTTTTCATGCGGGTTATATCAGCAAAGACACCGACATAATGAGTAATGTCTCCATCACTATTTTTTACAGTACTTAGTGTGAGTATCTCAGCATAGAGTTCGCCACTTTTTTTGCGGTTCCACACTTCACCACGCCAATGCCCACTTTCAGATAGCTCGCGCCACATTTCTCTATAAAAATCACTAGTCTGACGTCCTGAGCTTAATATTTTAGGCTTCTGACCAATAATTTCTTCTGACGTGTAACCAGTGATTTCAGTGAATGCTTGGTTAATACGGATAATTGTATTACTTGCATCTGTAATGACAATGCCTTCCCATGCGTTGTCAAACACACTTGCGTTCAAACGTAATGATTCTTCAGCTTTTAACCTGTCCGTAATGTCATAAAACCAGCCAAGTACACATTTCTCAGATTCATAGTTGAGTGGAAAATAGGAAGCAAGAACCCACTTGTTATCACTAGTTGGAAGAGTAAGCTCTATCAGCTGATTACTAACACTGACGTCATTATTAATCTTTTGAACAATAGATTGATAAGTTTTTTTATCGGCATAATATTTACTGGGATCACTGCCTAAGAGAGCTGATTTGTCTGAGTTCACCAATTCAGCATACTTTTTATTCACAAACTGAATATTATGACCGTCGTTAGCAGCGATACGAACACCAATTGGACTTACTTCAAGCATTTCTTTAAGTTGATCGCTTTGTGATCGAAGTTCTAATTCTATCGATTTTATATGGGTAATATCTGTGTGAGTACCTAGCATTCTAATAGGATTTAATGTTTGGTCGCGCTCAACAATCATTCCTCTTGCCAATATCCATTTCCAGCTACCATCTTTGCAGCGCATGCGAAATTGAATGATGTAGTCAGACTTTTTATTGTTGAAATAATCATCAAGGCATTGCTTTACCCGTGCCTTATCATCTGGATGCAGATTATCTTCCCAGGACGATAGAATATTGGGTAATTCATGATCTTTATAGCCAAGCATTTCCTTCCACTGATTAGAAAAAACGACTTTACCTGCTTGAATGTGCCAGTCCCACATGCCATCACCTGCACCTTCTAAAGCAAACTTCCAACGCTGTTCACTTTCAGCTAACGCACTTTTGGTCATATCAATCTCTGATATGTAATGCTCAATCCGTTTGATCATGGTGTTAAATTCTGTAGCTGCTTTACCAATTTCATCAGAACCTTCGAGTTGCAATGGTGCGGATGTAGTACGGTCTGATTCATAGTGATGCATATATTCTGCTAGTTGTCGTAGTCTATTAACCAATAATTTATCGACAGATAGCCGGATTAATACACCGCATACGACAGCAACTAAAAAGACGATTGCTCCTAGTGCAACTAGAAATTCGCGAATGGGTTGAACAATATTGTCAATCGGCACTAATCGAAAGTAATTCCAGTTGACTGGCTCAATCATCATTCCTACGGCAATATAGTCTCTACCTCTAACTTGAACTCGCTGTGATATCAAGTTAGCTTCAACTGAAAGCTCAGTGGTGAGTAGTTGATTTAATTGAGATTCATCCTTTAAATCAAGTTGTCCTGACTGGCTTGATTCGAGTTCATTCTGCCATTCTCCAGCTAAAATAAATTGACCATTTTTATCTGTCAGGAAGTGTTGCGTATCAGGATAATACTGTTGCTGTTGAAACATAAAGGCGAGCACATTCGTGAGTTGCATGTCTTCGCCAATTGTACCAATCCATTTTTGGTCGATATCAAGAGGGTAGAGTGCACTGACCATCCATACTCTAGGTACGGGATCAAATAAGGGAGGAGTAAAAATTAATTCTCGCTTAGGGTTATATTCTGGTGATGTATATGTGACCCACGGTGTTTTTGTGTAATCGTTATCAGCCTGTTGTTCATACACAAAGTTTGGAAATGTCTTGTCAAAAATAACTTCACTGCGATCTAGGGATAAAAACCAAATATTTTCATTACGTTTGCTAGCCGCTGAACCAAAGGTATCCATCACTCGTTTAATGCGTAAATGTTCGACTTTCTGTTGATCTGTCTCACGACTATTAGGTGGTAAAAAAATGCCCGATTCAGTGAGCCCCTCATAATTAGAGCGCCGATTACGCCATACACCATCTTGGTTTAGCTCCATAGTGGTATAGAAGTCATTGAGTTCTTCTGCTGAGGTCGGTTTTTTTATGGCCTCTTGAAGTAAACGAGCAAGGCCCTTTAGTTTGGGTTCTGCTTGCCAAAAACGTTTGGAAATGACATCCGTTTGGTGATCTGTAATGCTAATGATGTCATTTATTTCTTTTTCGAGGATATTTTTTTGAACATAACTCTTAACTACAAAAGTTGCAGGAATAGCAGAGAACAAAATACTTGCAATAACGACTAGAGTTAACTTACTACGAATATTCACTGTTTTGATATGACCCCAGCTTCTATAGTTGAACAAACCATATGCATACAAGTGGTTAATACATGTCTTAGGAATACTATGGCTTGTTTGCAATAAAATAATTATCCCTGACTAATGAGGTGCTGACAATACTAGAAGAGCAAGATACTCAGTCAGTAACTATATAGTCATAGTGTATTTAGTCGATAACAAACTAATTTAGATGGAATAAAACTGTGTATATAAAATTAGAGGGCTGAACGCATAAGTCTTTTTGCATCAAAAGAACATTTAAACGCTATAAATTAGTACTTAAATACAAATGCTTATTAGTCTGATTGAATCTTTAGTGATGCGGGTGAAGTTCATTCTGATTTGCTATTCAACCAGACTAAAGTGTCTGGAAAGCCCCTTGTACCAAATAATCATATAATTGCTACATGGAATATTCATGGTAATGTTTGTTAGAGAGAGCCTTTGTCCAGCTATTATGCTTATTTATGGGATTCGGCATTAAAATTAAGTGCTACATCTTAATCTATTAGTTATCGCTGGAGGAGATTAAGAAGGCTACATTTATTGCCGCTACGAGTGATGTAATCTCATGAGCTCACTTTGGTCTGTTTTTGTGTCGTAGCAATCAAGCCGATGATGACTTGGAGCTTTATTCCATCCAGCCATCATAGGGC
>CALCCU010000064.1 GCA_937900515.1 uncultured Gammaproteobacteria bacterium
GGTGTATCAGCACACATATCAACACCATCAACTACACCATCAGAATCTGAATCAAATGCACAACCTTGAGCATCTAATAAGGCGCCAGCAGGAGGAATTTCAGCACAAACAGGAGCGGCTTCAACAGGCGTAGCTTCTTCTTCAGAACATAAAACCAAACCTAATAAACCACCGACAAATGCACCACCAATCATCGCGTTATCATTGTCGCCGTTATCATTCATCGAACCAACTACTGCGCCAGTAGCTAAGGCACCTAATGTTGCACATAATAGTGGGTTTTGTGAAGTTGTCTGGTTAGTACCAGCACAACCAGCTAATAGTGATGCAGACAATGCGACTGCTGCTAATTTAGATGATGTTTTCATTATTAATTCCTAAAAATTTGTTAGCTATAATTTATATGGGTTTTAGAGACCATAGGCTATAGTCAGCCTTCCATTCTTCCGCAAGAATAACTATATCACGACTATAAGTCTATAGCTGCAACTTCTCCTCCTACACAAGTTATGTTTAGTATATGTGCCCAGACTTGTCCTCATCAGGCTTAATTTCCAAACCTTCCATTGAACTACCAATTGTTTCGCCTTCTTTAGGCCCTAATTTAATCATCAATCGAACTTCATTTTCTGAATCTGCATTTTTAAGTGCATCTTCATAAGTAATTTGATCATCCATATACAAGTCATAAATAGCTTGATCAAAGGTTTGCATCCCCAATTCACGCGAACGTTTCATAATATCTTTAATAGCGGGGATATCCCCCTTCTCGATTAAATCTGCTACTAATGGTGTATTTATGAGAATTTCAACAGCCGCACAACGCCCAGTGCCATCTTTTTTAGGAATTAACCGTTGAGCAACGACTGCTTTTAAATTTAACGATAAATCTAGAAACAATTGTTTATGTCGTTCTTCAGGGAAGAAGTTGATAATACGATCCATGGCTTGATTTGAATTATTTGCGTGTAATGTCGATAAGCAAAGGTGGCCTGTTTCCGAGAAAACAATCCCGTATTCCATCGTATCTTGCGCACGGATCTCACCAATCATAATAACGTCAGGTGCTTGTCTCAATGAATTTTTCAAAGCCGTGCCATAAGAATCTGTATCGATCCCTACCTCACGTTGAGTCACCACACACCCAGCATGTTTATGATCAAACTCGATAGGATCTTCAATCGTCAGAATGTGGCCCGTACTATTTTGATTACGATAGCCAATCATTGCTGCTAATGAAGTTGATTTACCAGAGCCTGTTGCCCCCACAAAGATAATCATGCCACGCTTAGACATCGATAGCTCTTTAATCACTTCAGGTAAATTAAGTTCATCAAATGAAGGGATTTCATCTTTAATTCGACGCAGAACCATCGCAATCTTATTACGCTGATATAAGGCACTAACGCGAAAACGTCCTGCGCCAGCGGCACTAATCGAATAATTACATTCTTTATCACGCTCAAATGCTTTCTTTTGAGAATCATTCATCGTGCTAATAACTAAATCACGGGCTTCATCATCAGATAATGGCTCCTGCGACAGGGTCGCTAAGCGACCATTTACTTTTAAACTTGCCGGCCTACCTGACGTGATAAAGATATCTGAAGCGTCATGTTTCACGGCAGCTTTTAGTATGGTTACAACATCCATAAAACACTCCTATTGAAATAAATTTTTCTCGATAGCACGAGGTAATGCTTCAGCTTTAGTCACCTTCTGTCTACGAACTAAATCTTGCATACATTGATCTAAGGTCTGCATACCCACAGCACCACCTGTTTGAATTGCTGAGTACATTTGCGGTACTTTATCTTCACGAATTAAGTTTCGAATCGCTGGAGTACCAATCATAATTTCATGAGCAGCAACACGCCCCCCACCGATTTTTTTCAATAAAGTTTGAGAAATTACAGCACGAAGTGATTCTGATAACATCGATCTCACCATGTCTTTTTCTGCTGCTGGGAAAACGTCAATAATACGGTCAATCGTTTTTGCTGCTGAAGAGGTATGTAAGGTACCGAAAACAAGGTGGCCTGTTTCTGCAGCCGTCAATGCCAAACGAATTGTTTCTAAGTCTCGTAACTCACCCACTAAGATAATGTCAGGATCTTGGCGTAAAGCGGAACGTAATGCTTCACTGAATCCTAAGGTATCCCGATGAACTTCTCGCTGATTTAATAAACATTTTTTACTTTGATGAACAAACTCAATCGGATCTTCAATCGTAAGAATATGTTCATTATCTTTATTGTTTTTATAATCGATCATCGCTGCTAGCGTTGTCGATTTACCAGAACCCGTTGGACCAGTAACTAAAACAATCCCTTTTGGATTATCTGATATTGTTTTAAAAATTTCAGGGGCGCCCAGAGTCTCAAGACTTAGTACCTCTGAAGGAATCGTTCTAAAAACAGCGCCTGCACCACGGTTTTGATTAAAGGCATTCACACGAAAACGCGCTAGACCTGGAATTTCAAATGAAAAGTCAGTTTCAAGGAATTCTTCGAAATCCTTACGCTGTTTATCATTCATAATGTCATAAACCATCTCAAAGACGTCTTTATGCTCCAGTGCAGGCAAATTGATTCGCTTGATATCACCATCAACCCGAATCATCGGTGGCTCACCAGCGGATACATGTAAATCAGATGCACCATTTTTTGCACTAAAGGTTAGTAATTCAGTAATATCCATTCACATTCCTTAATCTTCTAAATTTTTTATTAAGTGAAACCGCCTACTTCAATAATTGAAGTCATTTAGTTAAAGGTAGCGCGGACACAGCAGGCTTGCAACATGACAAAGATAAAAACTCAACTCACATCTATTTCAAACTCAATACAAGTCGCAGAGCAAGAGGCTAATAAACCCGCAAATTCAGTACAGTTACTGGCAGTAAGCAAAACGCAATCAGCGGATATCGTACGCAGTGCATTTCAGGCTGGACAACGCTGCTTTGGTGAAAATTATTTACAAGAAGCGCTAGTCAAAATATCTGAACTGACCGATTTAAATATTGAGTGGCATTTTATTGGCCCTATTCAATCCAATAAAACGAGAGATATAGCATCTCATTTTGATTGGGTACAAAGTATTGACCGCTTAAAAATAGCTCAAAGACTGTCTAATCAACGTCCTAGCGAATTAAATGAGTTAAATATATGTATTCAGGTAAATATTGATAATGAAGAAAGTAAATCTGGAGTAGCCCCCGATAACGTACTCACTTTAGCCAAACAGATTGTTCAATTTGATAATTTACAACTCCGAGGGCTAATGATTATCCCTGCAAAAACAGATGACCAAACACAGCAGCATCAATCTTTTCTGCGCGCGTACTCGCTATTTTGTGAACTAAAAGCTGAATACCCTAATGTTGATACGCTCTCTATGGGAATGTCCGCAGATATGAGCGCTGCAATTGCTGAAGGAAGCACGATGGTAAGAATAGGTACCGCAATTTTTGGGCAAAGAGATTCCGTGAAAAAACAATAACAAGTAAACTAGTCACTTAGTTCAGCGACTTCAATGGAACAAACACAATGAAAGACTGCAAAATAACGTTTATCGGCGGCGGCAACATGGCGCAAAGCCTAATTGGTGGTTTAATCGAAGATGGGTTCAATCCACAACATATTCATGTTTCTGATTCAAATACACTTTGTTTAGAAACACTATCTAACAAATATCCCGTTCAAACATATAGCGATAACTTAACTGCTTCAACGGACGCTAAAGTCGTTATTCTTGCTGTAAAACCTCAACAATTACAGTCAGTACTAAAGGAATTATCTCCAGAATGGCAATCAAACAGATTGCTTATTTCTATTGCGGCAGGAATTAAGCTTGACGATATGGCACGTTGGTTAGATACAGATGATGTCGCTATTGTAAGAGCAATGCCAAATACACCCTCACTAGTTCAAGCTGGTGCGGCAGCGTTGTGTGCTAATTCATCAGTCTCGACTCAACAACATGAATTAGCAGAATCTATTCTTCGTGCAGTTGGTCTCGCTATTTGGGTTGAGGACGAAGACAAAATGGATGCTGTAACTGCGCTTTCAGGCAGTGGTCCCGCTTATTTTTTCCTTGTTATGGAAGCAATGGAATTTGCCGCAAAAGAAATGGGACTTGAAGCTGAAACAGCGAGACTCCTTTGTTTGCAAACAGCCTTCGGTGCTGCAAAGATGGCCTTAGAAAGTGACGAATCAACAGCGACATTACGCGAACGAGTTACCTCGCCAGGAGGAACTACTGAACGTGCCCTTCATGAATTGGATGATGGTGGATTGAGAGGACTATTTGAGAATGCGTTAATTGCAGCAGCATTACGATCTCGTGAACTTGCTAATCAACTCGGTGAAGATCATGCCTAACGGTTATTTTACCCAACCAATTTTATTTTTAGTTGAGGTTCTATTTGGTATTTATATGGGTGTCGTTGCCTTGCGCATCATCATGCAATGGGCGCAGTGGGAATATCACAACCCACTGGTTCAACTGATAATAAAAGTAACTCAAGTGCCCGTTAAATTTCTTCGACAATTTATTCCTGCATGGGGAAAGTGGGATTCAGCGACAATTGTATTATTAGTGGTTCTCGCACTAATAAAAATAATACTGGTCAGCTTAATCAGTGCCTACTCTTTAATGCCTATTACGCTTATACAGCTGACATTAGCTGAAATATTCTCGCTATTTATCACCTTGTTCTCAGCCAGTATTATCATTCAAGTCATTCTGAGTTGGATTCAGCCGCACAATAGTTATAACCCAATCACACCGCTTATCAGTAGAATGAACTCACCATTACTACGACCTATTCGTCGAATACTACCAGACATGGGAGGACTTGATTTATCGCCTCTTGTAGCCTTACTTGGACTGCAATTATTATCTATGCTGATACTACCTTTACTCACCGCCCAGTTCTAAGCTGATTTTTTAACGTTGAATATCATATAATAACTGCGTATTTATTTAAGGAAGCGTTGAACAGATGCCAGACATAATACCAAGCGACTCCGTCGGCTTGGTGACACCTATAAGCCTTCATATTGAGTCACCATTGAAGTTAGATTGCGGACGTAGCCTAGCTAGTTACGATCTCACCTACGAAACCTATGGTGAACTTAATAGTGATGCATCCAATGCCGTATTAATCTGTCATGCGCTTTCTGGCGATCATCATGCTGCGGGTTATCACAGCATGGACGATAAAAAGCCAGGCTGGTGGGATAGCGCTATTGGCCCCGGTAAAGCAATCGATACCGACCATCTTTTTGTCGTTTGTATGAATAATTTAGGAGGTTGCAAAGGTTCTACCGGTCCAACAAGTATTAACCCTGAAACAGGCAAAACATATGGTCCTGACTTCCCTATTGTTACCGTACCAGACTGGGTTAAAAGCCAAGCGGTATTAGCAGATAAGCTTAATATCAAACAATGGGCAGCAGTGGTTGGTGGCAGCCTTGGAGCAATGCAAGCAATGCAATGGGCCATCAGTTTGCCTGATCGCCTCAAGCACGTATTAATTATAGCTTCTGCGCCCAAATTATCAGCCCAAAATATTGCCTTTAATGAAGTCGCAAGAACCGCAATAAAATCTGACCCCAACTTTCATAACGGTCACTATGCTGATCACGATACTTTACCTCGTCAAGGTTTAGGTTTAGCACGCATGCTAGGTCATATTACTTATTTATCTGACGAAGCAATGGGGGCCAAATTTGGTCGCGAGCTACGTAATGAAACACTTAATTATGGTTATGGTGTTGAATTCCAAATAGAAAGTTACTTACGCTATCAAAGTACTAACTTTGTAGAACGCTTTGATGCCAATACCTATTTATTGATGACCAAGGCTCTAGATTATTTTGATCCTGCCAAAGAGCATAATGATGATCTTGCTAAGACTGTCGCGTCAATTAAAGCAAAAAGTTTAGTTATCTCATTTACCAGTGATTGGCGCTTTTCACCTGAACGCTCACAAGAAATTGTTGATGCCCTATTGAGTGCAGGTAAAGAAGTAAGCTATGCTGAGATTGAGGCTAACCAAGGTCATGATGCGTTTCTAATGCCTATTCCTCGCTATATTGAAATTATGAAAACCTATATGAAGCAAGTTATTGCTGACAGTGCCCTATCATGAGTTTACGTCTTGATTTACAAATAATTAGTGACTGGATCCCTGATGGTTCTCGTGTGCTTGATTTAGGCTGTGATAACGGTACTTTATTACGTCATTTACAACAACGTGGTATCACTGGCTATGGTCTTGAGATTGATAACAGTAAGTTTGCTGACTGCATCACCTCAGGGGTTAACGTCATTCAGGCAGATCTCGATCAAGGCTTACCGCAGTTTGCAGATCACAGTTTTGACTACGTTATCTTGTCCCAGACCCTACAAGCGGTTAAGCGACCAGACTTTTTACTCGAAGAAATTGTTCGCGTTGGTAAACAAGCCATTATAGGATTCCCTAATTTTGGTCATTGGCAATGCCGACTACAGCTAGCTTTTGGTGGTCATATGCCCCAGTCTAAAACCTTGCCTAATGCATGGTTTGATACCCCAAATATCCACCTGTGTACCGTACAAGACTTCGATAAGTTATGTGAACGAGATAATATCTCGGTTCTACGCCGTAGCATCGTAAATCACGCTCATCAAGATACGATCGGCACCAGACTATTACCTAACCTTTTTGGGCAAATAGCCCTTTACCAAATAAAGAAGCAGCTAGTATGAAACCATACCAACATGAATTTATTGAGTTTGCCTTAAGTACAGGGGTACTTCGTTTTGGCTCTTTCACATTAAAATCAGGCCGAATCAGCCCTTATTTCTTTAATAGTGGTTTATTTAATACTGGCGCTTCACTTGCGCGCTTAGGTCGCTTTTATGCTCAAGCAATCAGCGAATCTTCATTAGATTATGATGTTTTATTTGGGCCAGCTTATAAAGGTATTCCGTTAGCCTCAACCACTGTCGTGGCATTAGCAGATAATCATCAGCGTGATGTGCCTTATGTATTTAACCGTAAAGAAAAGAAAGATCATGGTGAAGGTGGGCAGTTAGTTGGTGCAGAACTCAATGGTAAGGTGCTTATCATTGATGATGTTATTTCAGCGGGTACATCTGTACGTGAATCTGTCGGTATTATTAAAGCTGAAAATGCCGTTCCAGCAGGCGTAATTATCGCCTTAGATCGTCAAGAGCGTGGACAAGACAGTCGTTCAGCAATCCAAGAAGTCGAAGCAGAACATAATATTCCTGTTGTTAGTATTATTTGCCTTGATGATTTATTGTCTTATCTACAAAATAATAGTGATCTTGCTGAATACCTACCTGCCGTTGAGGCGTACCGTAAACAATATGGCGTTAAAAACTAAGCGGAAACAGATGTCCAAATCAATTTGATTGAAATTAAAATAGTGACCAATTCAAAACTACGTTTAATTAACTTATTACCGTGTTTAATTGCTAAGTGAGAGCCTAAATAACCACCTAGTAATGAACCAAGCAATAATGCTGGCAGCCAATCCCAACGGATACTTGTAAGTAATCCTAATGTTATCGCTCCTGCACCATTCCAAAATAAACCTACTAATATCAGCGTGTAGGCAACTGCACGCTGATAATCCATGCCAAACCACACAACCAACCATAGCGTAACAAATAGGCCAGTACCAGAAGTCAGTGAGCCATTCAGTACACCTAATAAAAATAAAGTTACTCCACCCAAAATATAACCACTTATATTTCGATTCTTGGCCTGAAAATTCTGTCCTAGATCAGACTTAAATATGGAGTAGAGCCCCAAACTCCCGGTTAGAATTCCTAGCGAGAAAATTGCAATATTATCGGGAATAAATAACACCAGTCGGCTACCTAATATAACCCCAGGTAAACCAGTTACTAAAACAAGTAATACAAAGCGACGCTCCAAGTTACTGCTAGAGAGGTACCGTATTACCGCACCGAGTCCTAAAGCCACACTTGCAACTTTGTGAGTTGCCAAAGCCATACTAAATGTTAACCCCAGAAAAATAAGTATAGGAAACTGTATTAAACCTGCTCCTCCACCACTAAATGCAGAGAAGGTATTGGCCAATAGTGACACTAAAAATAAGACTGTATGATCTATAGGGTTCACCTTTAGACTAACTCCTTGATAGAATGGACTTAATGAAATTACTTAATCTAACATTAGTTATTATATTATCCATGACTAGCATCAGTGCTAGTGCAGGCAGGATATATCGATTCCTTGATAAGGAAGGAATTTCGACAATGAGCAAAATTCTGCCACCTTATGCCGCGCAACAGGGTTATGATATTTTAGATGACTCTTCTCTTCGCTTAATAGAACGTGTTTATACACAAGCCGATCTGATCAAAATACAAGAAGAAAAAAAACGTCTTGAAGATGCTGAAGAAAAGAAACGTTCTAAAATTGAAGCTAAAAGAATTAAAGAAGCCGAACAACGCGCAAGAGATAGAAATTTATTAGCTAGGTACCCAACTGACCAGGTATTAATCAAATCTCGTGACGCAGATCTTAAATACAGACAAAGTGAGATTAATGACTTTGAAATTGTATTATCTAAAAACAAGCAACGTTTAGTCGAACTGCAAACTATAGCCGCAGAAGCTGAAATTAATGGCGAAGCACTTAGTCCTAGCTTACAGAGAAATCTTTCTGACACTGAAAATGAGATTGAAAAAACAAAGCAAGCCATTGAAGAAGCAATCGCTAACAATGCTGTCGCAGCAAAAGAATATGAAGCAGACTTAATTCGTTTACGAGAACTATTAAGCGCTCATAAAAACAGATAACACTAAACTAAGGGGTCTAACACAGCTAAAAACTGTCTATTCTCTTCATCTGTTCCAATTGAAATTCTTAAATACTGATCAATTCTATCGTGTTTAAAATGACGAACAATCACTCCTTGTTTTCGCAAACCAAGTGCTAACTGAGCTGCATCAAAATCTTTATGTCGAGCAAAGATAAAATTAGCACTTGAAGGCAGTACATCAAAGCCAAGTTCGACAAGCTCTTGTGTAAGCCATTTTCTACTAGCAATCACTTTCTGACACGTTGTTTCAAAATACCCCCTATCTTTGAATGCTTCAACCCCAGCTTTAATAGATAAACTATCTAAGGGATAGGAGTTAAAACTGTCTTTTACACGGACCAATGCTTCAATCAAGTCCTTATGTCCAACAGCTAAGCCAACTCGTAAATTTGCTAATGAGCGAGATTTCGATAAAGTTTGTGTAACCAATAAATTCGGATATTGATTCACCAATGAAATTGCTGACTCACCACCAAAATCGATATAGGCTTCATCAACAACAACCACGCTATTTGTATTACGTTGTAATAGCGATTCAATCTCACTTAATGCTAATAAACAGCCTGTAGGAGCATTAGGGTTAGGAAAAATAATACCTGCATTCTCTGATGGGTAATCGTCTAGCACTATCTCTAAATTTTCATTTAGTGGGACCTTTTTATAATCAATTTGGTAAAGCTGACAATAAACGGGGTAAAAGCTATACGTGATATCTGGAAACAATAAAGAACCATTATGCTGAAATAAAGCATGGAAAATATGCGCTAAGACTTCATCAGAACCATTGCCCACAAATACTTGGTTTTCATCTACATGATAATAGTTAGCAATAGCCTGTTTCAGCTCTGTTGCATTAGGATCAGGATAAAGTCGCAACTGGTCACTCACACCAAGTCGAATCGCTTCTAATACCTTCGGAGATGGCCCATAAGGATTCTCATTAGTATTAAGCTTAACCAAGTTAGCTATTTTGGGTTGCTCACCTGGAATATAAGGTTCCAGCTTATGAACAATTGGGCTCCAGAACTGACTCATTAATCTTTCAAGCGGTATTCAGCAGAACGAGCATGAGCAGTTAAGCTTTCACCTCGTGCTAACACAGAAGCTATTTGACCTAATGACTGTGCACCTTGTTCTGACACTTGAATCAAGCTTGAACGTTTCTGAAAGTCATATACTCCCAATGGCGAACTAAAGCGCGCCGTACGCGATGTAGGCAAGACGTGATTCGGCCCTGCACAATAATCACCTAATGCTTCAGCAGTATAGCGTCCCATGAAAATAGCGCCTGCATGGCGTATTTTTTTAGACATTACCATCGGCTCATCGACTGATAACTCTAAATGTTCTGGTGCAATAAAGTTGGCGACTTCTACCGCTTCATCAAGATCTTTAACATGAATCAATGCACCACGATCTGTTAATGAAGTAGTGATAATATCCTTACGCTCCATGGTTGGAAGCAGTTTATCAATTGCTTCTTTAACTTTTTCTAAAAAATCAGCATCAGGTGAAATCAAAATTGATTGTGCATCTTCATCGTGTTCTGCTTGCGAAAATAAATCCATCGCAATCCATTCAGGATTAGTTTTACCATCACAAATCACTAATATTTCAGATGGACCCGCAATCATATCAATACCGACCGTACCGAAAACCATACCTTTAGCAGTAGCTACAAATATATTACCCGGCCCAACAATTTTATCAACTTGAGGAATAGTTTCTGTTCCGTAAGCTAAAGCAGCAACAGCTTGTGCCCCACCAATTGTAAAAATACGGTCGACATGTGCCACAGCAGCTGCAGCTAGAACTAAATCATTCACCACACCGTCAGGCGTAGGTACAACCATAATAAGCTCGCTTACACCTGCTACTTTCGCTGGAATAGCATTCATTAATACAGATGAAGGATAAGCTGCTTTACCACCTGGTACATACAAGCCCGCGCGGTCTAAAGGCGTAACTTGTTGACCTAATACCGTGCCATCTGCTTCGGTGTAAGTCCAAGAATCTTGTTTTTGATGTTCATGATAACTTCTAACACGATCGGCAGCCGCTTCTAGTGCTTTTCGCTGATCTTGAGGAATGCTCTCTAATGCTGCTTCAGCTCGAGATAACGGGATCTCTAACTCAGCCATTGAAGTAACGTCTAAACGATCAAAACGACAGCTATAATCAATCACAGCTTGGTCGCCTTTAGATTTAACTTCTGAAAGAATCTCTTTCACAATGCCTTCAACTTTAGCATCAGAAACAGATTCCCATGCCAACAAATCATCTAATTGCTGTTGGAATGCACTATCACTACTATTTAATTGTTTTATATTAGTCATTTTCTTGTTCTTTTACTGCACCACGAATATCTGAAATAAATTTTTGGATACGTGCATGCTTCATTTTCATTGAGGCTTTATTTACCACCAACCGTGAACTAATATCAGCAATATGTTCCATTGGTATAAGGCCATTAGCTCTCAATGTATTACCAGTATCAACTACATCAACAATACGGTCAGCCAGTCCGACTAACGGAGCCAACTCCATCGAGCCATATAACTTGATAATATCAACCTGCTGACCTTGCTCGGCATAAAACTGACGTGTACTTTCAACAAACTTAGTCGCAACCTTTAAACGCCCTTTTTTCTCAACATCATCGACCTTACCCGCAGTCATCAATTTACAACATGCAATGCGTAAATCAACCGGTTCATATAATTCAGCGTGAGGATGCTCCAATAAAACGTCTTTACCTGCCACACCTAAATCAGCACCGCCAAATTCAACATAGCTAGGTACGTCTGATGCACGCACGATAATTAACCGAACGTCTGGTTGGTTAGTATCTAAGATCAATTTCCGACTTGTTTCAGGATCATCAATCGGTTCAATACCTGCCGCTTTTAATAGTGGTAGGGTTTCTTTAAAAATTCGGCCTTTAGACAGTGCTAAAGTTAATGTGTTTGGCATTTTTATCCCTTACTCAACCTGGTACGCGACGAATTTTAGCGCCTAGTTGTTGTAATTTTTCTTCTATACATTCATAACCACGATCGATATGATAAATTCGTTCAACCGTGCTTTCACCATCAGCAACTAAAGCAGCAATTACAAGCCCTGCTGAGGCACGTAAATCTGTAGCCATCATGGGTGCAGCGGTAAGCCTGTCAGTACCATTACACACAACTGTATTACCTTCTATTTGTAAATCAGCCCCCATGCGCTGTAATTCATGCACATGCATAAAACGATTTTCAAATACCGTTTCAACAATAGTTGCATGGCCTTCAGCAACACTATTCAAAGCTGTAAACTGCGCTTGCATATCAGTAGGAAATGCAGGGTAAGGTGCCGTTCTAATATTAACAGCCTTAGGACGCTTGCCATGCATATCAAGGGTAATCCAGTCGTCTCCGACTTCGATATCAGCGCCTGCTTCTTCTAATTTAAGCAATACTGCTTCAAGTTGATTCGCATCAGTGTCTTTAAGCTTGATCCGGCCTCTTGAAAGTGCTGCGGCAACAAGGTATGTTCCCGTCTCAATTCGATCAGGCAAAATATCATACTCAGCGCCATGCAATGACTTCACGCCTTCAATGGTTATAGTCGCAGTACCAATCCCAGTGATTTTGGCCCCCATAGCATTAAGATAATTTGCTAAATCAACAACTTCAGGTTCACGAGCGGCGTTTTCTAAAACAGTGGTACCCTCAGCTAATACTGCTGCCATCATCAAGTTTTCTGTACCCGTCACAGTAACTTGATCTAGGAAAATATGTGCGCCTTTTAAACCTCCACCATCGGTGGCTCTTATATAGCCATTCTCTACTTTTATTTCAGCGCCCATTGCCTCTAGACCGCGTAAGTGTAAGTCAACAGGGCGAGAGCCTATAGCACAACCACCAGGAAGCGAGACATCCGCTTTACCAAATTTTGCGAGTAATGGACCCAATACTAAAATTGAAGCACGCATAGTCTTAACAAGATCATAAGGTGCTTCTGTATCTGTTAGTGTTGTAGCATCAATCACTACACCTGACTTTTCATCAACTGTCAGTGTTACACCCATTCTGCCTAATAACTCTAAGGTCGTGGTGATGTCGTGAAGGTGTGGTACGTTACCGATTCGTACAGGCTCTGATGCAAGCAATGCCCCCATGAGTATTGGTAACGCAGCATTTTTTGCACCTGAAATACGGATTTCGCCATCGAGAGGCTCACCACCAGTAATTAATAATTTATCCATGCAATCTCTATTTAAATACGCAGACGTTTACCGTGGCGCTGAAGTCTTTAATGATAGTGCATGTAGTGCACCTTCGAAGCTATCACCTAATGTTGCATATACCATTTTATGCTGAGCGATGAGCGGCTTACCAGTAAAGGAAGGACTTTCTACTATTGCATCAAAATGTTGGCCATCATCACCTAGTACTTGAACTGTAGCATCAGGTAAACCTGCTTCAATTAATTCTTTAATCGTTATTGCATTCATACATTTTTCCAATTATTGAATAGGAAGGAGTTCATCCAAACCACTCGCATCAGCAATAGATAGCATTTGCGATGGAATATTGTGGAAAACAATCTTCTTATTATTAGTTTTTGCAGCTCTAATCCAGTGAACAAGAAGAGCTAACCCAGCACTATCGCTACGTGAAACATCCGCAAGGTCAATATCTAAACTACTAATCGGTTCAAATAATTTATCGGTCTTCTCGAGAACCTCATTCACAGTTGCAAATGTTAATTCTCCCGTTAATTTAATCAGCTTTGTTTGTGCATCTAAAGCGATGGAGTATAAATCACTCATGCTTTCACTTTTTCATTGCGACTAGCAAGGCTATCAATAAATTCATCCATTCCACCCGCTCTAATTTCTCTTGCAAAAGTAGAACGGTAATTAGTCACTAAACTAATACCATCAATCTTCACATCATACACTTTCCAACCAAGCTCTTTAGTAAGATACATAGATAAGGCCATAGGTATAGATGGACCACCTGGTTGAATGATTTCCATCTCCACTTTTACTTTTTTCTTTTCCAAGTTATCTGTAAAAGGTAAAAAGCGGATTTCTTCATTAGTGTATTCAAGCATCGCGGTTGAATATGTTCTGACAAGTAATAACCGAAACTCTTCTACAAAGCGTTCTTTTTGCCCTGCATCTGCTTTACGCCAGTTTTTTCCTAATGCTAATTTAGACATTTTATCGAAGTCAAAGTTAGGCATTACAATTTCTTTCACTAGAGGAAAAATAGCGTCAGGGTTCTCCGCAAGCTGTTGTTCATTATCTTTTAGCGCTTGCAGCATTTTATCAGTTGAAAGTTTAATTAACTCTTGAGGGTGAGGATTACTATCCGAGGCTTGTGCTGTTGAAAAAAATACAAGTCCAGCGAATACAACCGTCAAAATTTGAGTCA
>CALCCU010000065.1 GCA_937900515.1 uncultured Gammaproteobacteria bacterium
AAAACTGTCGAACGTTTAAATTTAGCACAACAGGCATCTAAACAAGGTTGGTTTGATCTCGATCTGATCTCGATGAAGATTATTGTCAGCGACCAATATTTACAATTATTGGGCTATGAGGCTGATCAGTACGAGCCAACACTGCAAGAATGGCAAGACAATATCCACCCTGAAGATAAACAAAAAGTATTGGAAACACTTCAACGTTGTATATCAAATAATCACATCGAAGAAATAGAGTACCGGAGAAGAAAAAAAGATGGCTCTTGGATGTGGGTACATAGTATTGGTCAGGTTATTGAGCACGATCACAATAATAAGCCCATTCGTATGGTTGGAGTTCACGCAGATATAACGGAGCGGCAATACGCACTTCAATTAATCAAAGAAAAGGAAGATAAATATCGCGCCATGTTTGAAACAGCCATGATTGGCATGGCATTAAACGATAAAGATGGCAAGCTACTTGAGGTTAACCAGGCCTATCTCGATATTATCGGCTACTCCAAGGAAGAAGCTGGTCAACTAACGTACTGGGATCTGACTCCTCCATCCTATGAAGACCAAGAATCGATACAGCTAGAATTATTAAAAACTAAGGGTCGATATGGCCCTTATGAAAAAGAATACATCCATAAAGATGGTCATCTTGTCCCTGTGATTTTAAGTGGTGTAAGTATTAGTGTTTCTAACGAAGAACCACATACTTGGTCATGTGTCCAGAATATTACTGAACAAAAACAAGCAGAAGAAAAACTTGAGCTTGCTGCCAGTGTGTTTGTTAATGCCAAAGAAAGTATCACTATTACAGATTCTGACGGCATTATCTTAGATGTAAATGAAACCTTCGAATCAACTACGGGCTATAGCCGTGAAGAAGTAATTGGGAAAAACCCAAGAATTCTTCAGTCTGGCAGACAATCACCTCAGTTTTACCAAGACATGTGGCAAGCACTTCTAAAAGAGGGGTACTGGTTTGGCGAGGTATGGAACCGTCGTAAAAGCGGTGAATTCTATGCTGAAATGAAGACGGTAAGTGCTGTACGCAACAAAGAAGGTAATATCAGTCACTATGTAGCCCTTTGTAGTGACATCACCCAGATGAAAAGTCACCAAGAACAGTTAGAGCATATCGCTCACTATGATGTACTGACCAATCTTCCTAATCGCTCTTTACTTGCTGATCGATTATCTCAAGCTATGATTCGTTGTAAACGTTACAAACAGCAATCGCTTGCAGTTATATTTTTAGATCTAGATGGTTTTAAACAAATCAATGATATTCATGGTCATGCAATAGGAGATGAGCTACTAATAATACTCTCTGCTCGCATGAAGGATGCTTTAAGAGAAGGAGATACACTCGCACGAATTGGTGGTGATGAATTTGTGGCAATTTTGACAGACTTACCAAATATTGAGAACTGTGACTCGGAGTTTGAACGACTTCTATCAGCAACATCTGAACCTGTTGTAATCAATGATTTGATACTAAATACAACAGCAAGTATTGGTGTTACGTTTTACCCTCAAGACAATGTCGATGCAGATCAGCTCATACGTCATGCTGATCAAGCCATGTATTCAGCTAAAAGCTCAGGTAAGAACTGCTATCGCGTCTTTGATACCGTTCAAGAATATGCGGTTAAGATCCAACAAAAAAGGCTAGGAGAGATAAGTCGGGCATTAGAAAATGATGAATTTGTACTTTATTATCAACCTAAAGTTAATATGAAAACAGGAAAAGTCATTGGATTCGAAGCATTGATTCGTTGGCAACACCCTGAAAAAGGTTTATTACATCCACATGAATTTTTGCCTATCGTAGAAAGTCATACCAATATAGTCGAGATAGGTGAATGGGTTATAGCTAAAGCGCTTGGTCAAATTAGTGAGTGGGAAAAAACAGATGAAAGCTTCCCCTTGCTTGTCAGTGTAAACATCGCAGCACAGCAATTACAACAGGCTAACTTCTCCGAAAGGCTCGCGACAATACTTGCCCGCTATCACGATGTTAAACCTCATAACTTAGAATTAGAAATTCTCGAAACAAGTGCTTTAGAAGATATAAACGCTATATCTGAAGTTATGCATAACTGTCTGAAGCTGGGTATAAGATTTTCCATTGATGATTTCGGTACAGGATATTCCTCACTGACATACCTTAGACGCTTGCCAGCTAGTGTTATTAAAATAGATCAGAGCTTTATTCGAGATATGCTGATTGATCCTGATGACATGGCTATTGTTGAGGGCGTTATAAGCTTAGCTAAATCCTTTAAGCGTGATGTGATCGCGGAAGGTGTTGAAACGGTTGAGCATGGAGTGGCTCTTTTGAACCTTGGTTGTGTACTAGCTCAAGGTTATGGGATAGCCAAACCAATGCCTGCGGACATAGTTCCTATATGGCTAGATACATGGAAGCCCTATGATGGCTGGATGGAATAAAGCTCCAAGTCATCATCGGCTTGATTGCTA
>CALCCU010000066.1 GCA_937900515.1 uncultured Gammaproteobacteria bacterium
GGATCTCAGGCTTTTTCATTTACCACCCCTAACTATGGGACAGCAGTGGCCTAGTGGCTGCTTTTGGAGCGTTGTTTAATGATGAGAAACAGTCACTAATCCGCAATAAAAATGCTGATTGTTTCACTGGTATGCCCCAGCTCACTATCGCGAGATTGCTCTTCTTGCACATACGCGGAAACTTTAGAAGATGATAAGGCTCGATGAGCGGCATAGGCGGTATCAGCTCCCCGGAAACTGGCTAGAGCCGTCACAACAACAGGGTGCTTATTCGCTGAAAGCTTGTTGAAATTAACCACCTTATTGGCACCGTATGCTGTCGTCACTTCAATCGACCGACCGCCAATGTCGGTATTCCCCTTTTCTATCGCGATCCAACCGACCACTTCGCTAGCATGACCATTGCTTAAACTTTCTTGTTCTTGAAGCGCGAGCTGTATGCCTGCATTCGAGTTTGAGAGCACCCTAGCAACTACAACGTCCTCGTCATTAACACTGTTAACGCTTGTAAAAATAACGGGAGGTTCACTAAAGCTTGAGCCGTAAGACACATTCACGGATTGGGATGCGGTTACCTCTACATTCGAGCGGCCGGCTTTTAATACTAAATCGCCTAATTGATACTCACCACTGTCAGCGACAAGATAGAATATTTTTTCCCCGTTAACGTGAGTACCGCCCTGATAATCCCAACCTGAAAAGCGGATATCAAAACTAGTAGGTGTAACGTTGCGGATTTGAAGAGCACCTAACTCATTTGATAGTTCACCAACCGACGCTGTTACAACAGGAGCGCTGTAGTCCTTGCCTAGTGGAACCGTTGTCCACTGGTCAGTAATGCCTTGTAAGTAGCCCCACTCAACAGGCGTAGCATCAATTTGTGGTTGTTGGCGCAATGCAGACGCATCGCCTCCTCGGGTGCTGACATCTTGCGCAAAAAGCTGCCCACCAATAGATATCGCATCGATTGTCTCCGTTGTATGAGCAACTTCAGAATCGCGCGATTGCTCTTCCTCAACAAAGATGGATGAGTTAATTAAAGGCAACCACTCATGGGTAACAAGCGTCTGCTGAGTTAAATAAGTGACTTCTTCGCCTCCCAATATGACTTTTCCTGAGCCATGCGGGCTATAAACGGCTAAATACCCAACTGTTTCAGCGGCATGGCCATTGTTCAAACTTTCTTGCTCATACAAAGCGGCACTGAAACCCGTGGCGGTTACCGATTTAACACGGGGTATAGCGGCTTGTGCTTCATTGGCTGTTTGCATCGTTAAAAAGATCCGCGGGGCTGCCGCAAAGCTGGCGCTGAATGTCTGTGCTTGGAAGTTACGCGTTTTATCTAGCGTAAAGGTTCCCACTTCCCAAATAGAGCCATCTGGCATTGTGTATCGACCACTTTCTAACACCACATGCGGTATCGTTTCGCTGGCGTGCTCCCCATCTAAATAATCCCATTCGCTAAAGTTAACCGAGAAGCGCGTTTCATACCCCTCACGGGTTACATTTTTAATACGAACCAAACCTGGTGAGCTATTATTAAAGCTTGGTGGTCCTGCGATAACGACCGGATTGTCATAGGTAGAGGGCAGCACAACACTTGTCCACTCATGGCTTGTGTTCAGTACAAGCAGATCACTGCCTCGCCGTGTAGGGTCTTCTGGGTGACTGTCTATTTCATCTGGCGTGCCGTCACCATCCGCATCTCCGTCAATTGCTGGGTCGGCTACTCCGCCATCATTTGGGTTATCAGGGTCTAGACCATTTCGTAATTCATAAGCATCATCTAACCCATCACCATCGCTATCAGGCGGTGAACCAGCTTGCCAAGGCTCCTGTACATTACACATTGAATCAAAATCTGCTAGCTCACCGGTCACAGTATTCCATGCAGATACAGGCTCTTCTTGGCAAACCGATTCACGATAGGAGGCAACAACCGACATCGTATCGTTAATTAATCGCGTATTATCAGCATCAGCCTGATCCCCCGCCGCGACACCTTGATAGTTAACGTAGGGAGTAGAGAACAGAGGGGCGCCTGCGTAATAGCTTCCGTCGTTATAGTTGTAGCCCATAGCGGTAGAGTAAGCTTTGCCATTAGATCCTGTGAAAAACCAACCCGCTGAATATTGATTATCTAGATAGCTATTTGGCCCCGCTCCACTACTTAAAGCTTTGGGGTGCGCCGCGCCTAAATTATGCCCAAGCTCATGTACGAGGGTGTTGGATATATCAACTGATCGTATGGCGGCAACCGAGAACGCAGCACTCGAATCCCCTTGCCAATAAATTAATGAATACCCCAAGCCCACATTACCGTATGCAGAGCCATGATCCACCATCATAGTTACTAGATCTGCACCGTACGTTTCACGTGCAGCGGCAACCGAACTAAACACCCCTTGCCCTTGGCGTAAAGCCACTAAATCATTATAAAAACTACTGCTATTGGTAGTAGCTTGCGTGGTGTAATCAATATCAAGACTATGGACAATATTGAACTCCAGGTCTAACCCGCTATTGCTTGCCACTTGATTCATTCGGTTTTGAATATCCAATGAAAACAGCTCCATCCCCCCATTATTATCGACCCAGGCCTTAGCCGTTGAATCAAAGACCATCATGACATCAATTTCTTCGGCAAAAACAGGTGAACTGATTAAGGCCACCGCTAGGGAAGTAGTCATTAAAATAGGAACACGTTTCGCTTGATGGGCGTGTTTGGGCGAGACAATAAAAGGGGGGGGGTAGATTTTTTTAGTTGTTGAGCCATCATGGTCTCTCTATCGCTTGCAGGGTTTGCTTGAATAAAACCGACGGACTACTAAACAGCGGTTACTGTACATATAAAATCTATTATTGAACTGACACATGTTCATGGGTTTGGGCCGGCATTTTGGCTAAATCTACTTCGGTAACTGTGGCGCGTCGTTTCGCTTGGTTGCCTCGTAACCGGTATGACTTTCCATTTTCCATGTCTTGAATGGTCATTAGATAATCATCGCCTATTAACGTCAGTGTGACGGTAGACAGAGATTCACCAGTAATGCGCCCCTGTAAGAGAAGCTTCTTTTCACCTATTTTACGTTCAGTCTCAAACGTTATGTCCAAGTCCACATCGTCAAATAAAGGAAGCGCAAAACCATGCCCCAGTTCTGTAGGAATGCTTACTGCTATATCAGCGTCGCGACTAAATACAGACTTAGCCAGCGGTTCACTCGGGTGGGAATGACGAGTCTCAGATAGCTGTTCATTACGACCCGTAAGCGGGTTGGTCGCCGGTTGATTAATCAATCGGTCCTCAACCTGTGATTCAATGATTGGAGGCACATCAGCACCGGACTCTTTAACGGTTATCGTTTGCCAAAATATAAAGAGCACTACTGCCAGCAGTAGAAGCGCTACGCTGCCTAAAATTAGTACACGCCTTGACACTCCACCTTGTTTTGTCATTAGCACTCACCTTTATGTTGCATAAAAGATACAGAAAACAAAAATAAATAGCTTTGAAAACAATAATATATCGCTATCTATTAATTTAATTCAGAACTATACAAAGGTTAGTTAGCCAGAGCTAGTTCCATCTAATTAAGCAACAAAAAAGCAGCCTAAATGGCTGCTTTAAAGATAGGTTTGGCGCACGAATAATTAACGGCTGACTAACCCGCGTGAGTCCAATATTTCTTCGATTTCTGGCAAACTCGCTGGATCATCAATCGTAGAAGGGATGCTGTAAGCTTGTCCATCAGCAACTTGGCGGAGCAATTTACGCAGTATTTTCCCTGATCGCGTTTTAGGCAAACGCTGAACAACAACCGCTTTTTTAAAACAAGCGACGGCACCAATCGATTTTCTTACCATCGCAACCAGTTCTTTCTCTAGCTGCTCTTCGTCAACCTCTACACCGTTCTTAATAAGCACTAAACCAATAGGTTGCTGGCCTTTCAGAGGATCGTTAATTCCAATGACACAGCATTCAGCTACCGCAGGATGGCTAGCAACGACCTCTTCCATTTCGCCTGTTGATAAGCGATGGCCGGCTACATTAATCACATCATCTGTACGGCCCATCACAAATACGTAACCATCCTCGTCTTTATAGCCGCCATCACCTGTTGAATAATAACCAGGAAACTCTGAAAGATACCCCGTCCTAAAACGCTCATGATCACCCCAAATTGTTGGTAAGCAACTGGGAGGTAATGGCTGCTTAAGCGCGATAATGCCTTGTGAACCGGCGGGTAACTCCTCGCCTTGTGCGCCTAGAATTTGCACATTAAAGCCTGGGATGGGTACCGTTGACGATCCAGCTTTAGGTGCCAATCTTTCAATACCCGTTAGGTTGCCACAAATGGCCCAACCGGTTTCTGTTTGCCACCAATGATCAATAACAGGTTTACCCAACGTTTGGCTTGTCCATTCATAGGTAGGGGGATCCAAGCGTTCACCTGCCATAAACACGGCCTCTAATGCGCTTAAATCATAAGGGGCTAATAAATCAGAATCAGGATCTTCTTTACGTATCGCCCTAAATGCTGTGGGAGCTGCAAATAATGCTTTAACTTTGTACTCATCACATACGCGCCAGAAAGCACCGGCATCAGGCGTTTTGATCGGCTTACCTTCATACACCACTGTTGTACAACCTGCTAACAATGGCGCATAAACAATATAGGAGTGCCCTACAACCCAACCGACATCAGATGCCGCCCAAAAGACTTCGCCCGGCTCCATATTGTAGATAGCTTTCATACTGTACTTTAATGCGACGGCATGACCACCGTTATCCCGCACAACCCCTTTTGGTTTGCCGGTTGTGCCTGAGGTATACAATATATACAGCGGATCAGTCCCTTTAACGGCAACACAGCCTGCAGGCTCTGCTGTTGCCATTGCTTGCTGCCAATCCAAATCTCTTCCTATCTCCATGCTTGCGGTGCATTGTGGCCGCTGCAACACAATGCATCGCTCAGGCTTAAACGCCGACAGTTCAATGGCTTCATCAAGCATAGGTTTATATTCAATCACCCGATTAATCTCGATGCCGCATGAAGCCGTTACCACCACTTTAGGCTCGGCATCATCAATACGAACAGCCAACTCTTTTGGTGCAAAGCCACCAAAAACAACCGAGTGAATAGCTCCCAAACGCGCAACGGCTAGCATCGCAATCAATGCCTCTGGAACCATTGGCATATAAATAACGACCCTATCCCCTTTTTCTACACCTTGCTCATTTAGTACACCTGCAAACTTAGCTACCTCATCGCGTAGTTCTTGATAGGTATAGCGGCGTTTAACTCCCGTTACAGGAGAGTCAAAAATAATAGCGTCTTGTTCGGCCCGACCATTTTCCACGTGATAATCTAATGCAAGGTAGGCAGTGTTAAGCTCCCCATCAGCAAACCAACGGTGGATACCATTGCTATCCGTACTTAGCACTTGTTTTGGCTTTTTAAACCAATGAATGAGTTCTGACTTCTCTTCCCAGAAAGTTTCGGGTGATTCTATTGAGTGTGAGTATTCTGCTCGATACGACATCGTACGGCCCTTTTATTATGTTATCTA
>CALCCU010000067.1 GCA_937900515.1 uncultured Gammaproteobacteria bacterium
AAGTATGGGTTATCATACTAAAGGTGGGGTGTAACAACCCCCCACCTGCAAAAATCAAAAGCCAACAGGCTCATCATTTCGGTGGAAAAAAAAGACTTTCCCCCAAAATAATCAGCCGGGACTACATATTAAAAAATAAAAGAATGGTTTTTCTGATCAGATTAAACAGGATTTCAATTAATTACAGCTCACCGGCTGGCCGCTCTGCGTCCACCGGTTGAGCTTGTTAATTAATGCGGCTATTCAGTCGAATTGTTGGCGAAATTCATATCTATAAGAGCGGATTTTTTAGAGCCACTAGCACAAGTTACCTTGTAAGTGTCTGAATTAATAAACAATAAAACAAGACAGTTGCTTAATGGTTTGATTTCATAACCTTGATCAATGAAGTCTTGAAAGCCCAGGCTATAAGTTGAATTACCGTCACGAACAGAAAAACGGTAATTAATATCAGGAAAAGAGCCCATATTGAAGGAAATAGAAACGTCAGAGCCTTTTATTAAATCGAATACACGGGGCTTTAATGGCCGTTGTGGGGGTTTTTGGTTGCCTGTGGGTGGTGGTAGGAGTAAAGGCGTGTCTGTGTCGCTATCGTTGAACCCGTAGCCCTCAGCCACTTTGTTGAATCCATAGTATAAAAAGACCAGGCAGATCAATATTATTGAAATCGACCATTTTAACCATCGACCCCCCATAATATTAAAACGATTATCAGAGCGGGTTTCATTTCCAGCCTGGCCAGTATCACTTCCAGTGTGAGAGATATAATATTGATATATTTCTTTTTTATAGCTGCCAAATTGCTCCTGGATGCGCTTTTTAACCGGAGGATTAGCACCAGACATACCACCGGAATAAATATCAACCCTGAAGCGGTTAGGAGTGCCCAAAAGGTCGAGCTTGGTGGTACGGAAAGTTTTGTCCACTTTATTTCTGGCAAAAGTAGCAATATCAGCCAGGTCTTGAGTAACCAGGCAAATTTCCGTAGATCTGCCGGTTTCACCTACCAGGTGGCGATGTTTTGCAATAAATTCTTTGTGTTGATCTGGAACCTGATTAGCTTTTAAGCCCTGCGGCCATAAATCCCAACACTCATCAATAACCAATAAAACGCCCTTGGGAAGTACCTCACTAAACCAGTTATGATTTTGCTTCAAATCGGCAATATCAAAAAGAACAGGACTCAAACCGAAATCAGTTTCTAATTTTTCTTTGTGACAGGGGATATTACACCAAACCTCTCTACCCTCTTTAAGTGCAGGAATTATAACGTACTCAAAAACAGAGTAAGACTTGCCAGAGCCAGGAAGCCCCGAATAAGCAGAGATGGCCATTAGCCAACTACCGGCAGTCTGCGAATTGTAAAACGGAGAGTATAAGCAGTTACCATGATTGCAAGACCGGCAGGCACCTCGAACATATTAGTAAAATACAAAATAGATGGCGCCAGAGAATACGAGCCAACGTTAAGCAAAAAATCAGGAACAGGGAAAGCCGCAATAATGCCCGCGAAAACCTGAAGGACAGAATCGGCAGCATTAGTAATCAAATACTGGATTTCAAGTAAAAGCCAATCAAACCAGCAGGGAATGTCTAAGGGTGAACAGGCTTCCATTTTATGCGCTCGCTACTATTCTGAACCCTGCTATAGCAAAGGTAATCAGCATTAAAGGAGAAACGATAGGCCGTATAACTTCGGCAGTATCACAGTGCAAAGATGTAGAAATAACCTCACCAATAATAGTGCCAGTAAGATCAACAGAAAAGACAGGACATTCACCGGTTCCATTAGCAACGGAAGCAATATTATTAAATCCCTGGATTAGTGGGGCAGCATCGAGAGCAGTAGAAAAGTTATCCATTGCCTCACCAAAATTAGCAACGGTTTGCGCAGTATGCTCTGAAGGAATATATTCGTCACCACCGCAACGGGTTTTCCATTGCTGGTAGATTTGCATACACATCAATTCGTCACCCTTACAAGACGGAGCAACGTCACAGGAAAGACCACCAGAAGCAGAACCTTCTGAAAACTCATCACTGCCCTGGTCAGTACCAGTGAATGTATCAGTAATGGTAGAACCACCAAGACCATCATAAAAAGTAGTTGTGCTGGTAGTGGTTGTATTATCGGCTGTTTTGGTAGAAATATCAGTTTTTACTGTACTGGTGCCATCGTCATTTGTAGTCGTGGTCGTTTTAGTGGTGACCTTTGAACCATCCGTAGTTAGCTTGGTTGAACTATCCGTTGTTGTACTGCTACCAGGTGATGTAGAAATACTTGTGTCATTATCAATAATATATTCCTGGACAAGATTGGGATTAGCAAAAGGGTCAGTATATCCTGCATCACCAGGCACCCAGGAAGTATCCCCTGGAGATTGGTAACCGAAAATACCATCATCATAACCAACGGCACCAGATGGCCAGGTATTAGGGTCGTTTGGGTCTACAACAGTATCGGTCTGCGCATATTCAGACGTACAAATAGAGCCATTACCCTCGCAGATAGTGCCGCCTTGCTTTTCCCATAAATTACCAGCCGAATCAATAATAGAATCGGAAGTGCTTCCAACAGTAGTGCCATTGGTTGACTGGCCAGTAAAAGAGCCGCCGTTATTAGGAGTCTGTCCCTCTGTTGAAATAGTGGTACCTTGCTCTCCTAATTCGTCAGGGTCAGTTGGAACGCCGCCGAATCCACCAGTATTAGGATTAACGGAGCCAGGTTCAGGAGGATCTAAAGGGTCAGGACGACAGGTGCCGTTATCATCAATATAATTTGGACCACAATCTAAAGGTGGCGGTTCGTCAATATCAGGAACGCCGTTGCCATCAGTATCAATGGTACATTCACCAGTCGAATCCATAGCCGTATTAGTGACGGGACAACCAGCGTTCCAGGTGAAACAAACACGACTGGCAGCGCCAGCGGTATAAGTCCATTTTTGAGTAGAGCTGTTAACATAACAACCCGCGCCATAATTAGCTTCGACTACGAGCGCCTGACAAGCAGCGGTAGCCGTTACACTGTCCTGGAAATGTCGTTCACTATCGCAGGTTGCAGAAAAGGCATTGTTTGTTAGAAATAAACATACCAAAAAAAGTAAGGTTTTAGTTTTCATAAGTTGTGGAAGCTCAAAGTAAAAAAAAGCATACCGCAAAAAAAACAAGACCAGTAATAAAGATCAGCCATTGTATATAGTCCAGGTGAGAAAAAAAAAGGGGGCGAGGATGCCCCCCAGAAAGGTTTAGAGACCTTTTGCACCACCTAACAATTTTTTCAAACCAACCATTGCAACGATAACAACGATACCAGCAGCTCCAAGAGCGCCAATTCCAGTTACCACGGTTGAGAAATCAATTGCGGAAGTAATAGCCGTAACAGCAGCAGCGTCCATTTTTCTAGTCCTTATTACATGACAGCCCAAAAGGTTAATATTCTCACTGGGGCCGTATCAGTGAAGAATTTTTAAATAGTTTTTGCAACTCTAAGTAGCTGTTTTAGGCCCCAGGCAGCAGCCCAAACAGGTACCAGAATAAAAAAGCCTGCACCAACAGCACCAGCCATTAATGCAGGGTCGAGATCTTGAATAGGGTCAAAAGTTACTGGAGAGTTGGCCAGCAGCTCGTTAATCCTGTCAGTGTCCTCTGTACCAAACATAAGCCAGTCTTGAGCGAGGCAAGGTGGATTTACATTAGCCAAGTTATAAGAAAACATATATTCGGCAACGCCAATAGTATTGTTGGCGGTGGTCAGTTTAACGCAGAGGGTATTTGCCATCTTAGCCGGTTGCCTTAGCAGGAGTAATAGCGATCAGCACTGGATTAACAATAAGACGACCATTGCGATCAACCTGCAAGGAAGCCTCTGCCAGGTGATACTTGCCAGGTGCATAAGGGCGAGCGTCATCAAATAGCGTCAACTCAAAAGGGGTCGGGTATTTATCAGCAGTGTGCAAAAAAGCATTCTGCTTATTAAAAGAATAAGGCTTACCAGTTTTAGCGCTAGTACCTGATATGTTTTGTGTTTCCGCTGAAGTAATTTCAATAGTTTGTTTCATTTTAAATAGTCCGGTAGTTTAGATTTAAGCAACAAGGGAAAGCTTTGTAGTTGCGGGTTTTTCATACCATGAAGGAACAACCAGGTGAGATACGGTTACCTGTGTTGCCTTTTTGATATAAATAGGTGAATGCTTCGATTGGTCGTAAGTGTCAAAAATATCAATGCCAATTTTCCGAAGCCTAGCGCGATGCGTTTTTACTTGTGATTTTTCAGTGTCAAAAGATGCGCCATGCATCCACTGAATAGCATAGAGAGCGCTGGTATTAGCCGCCCTGGTACTACTCACAATGTCGAGGCGCAATAGCCTTTCAGCGATGTTTTCCATATCCATGCTAGTTACCTGCAATTTATCATCAATATTTAAAAATTCATTATGGAGCGTATGAAGCTCAGAAAGGTGGCTGGTTAAACCGAAATAACGGTAGTTGTTTCTGGTTAGAAAGTTGTTTTTTAGTTTTTGCTCAAAACGGACAACGCCATGACTTTCGCAGTATTCAATAACTTTTAGCAGGTAAGCGTGTTGATCTGAATTAATGCCGTATTTTCTAATAATTTTTGGGAGCGCGTGTAAGCGCATTTCAAAAGCTTTGTTATACACAGATGGATAGATCTGTGACGAACCTTTACCGGTTTTGGTTAACCAGTCAGCAGTTTGCCCGTTGGTGTGCAGGCGTGGAATCATATGTCTATATCGGAGAGAAGCAACGCCCTTAATATATGAAAGCTCGTTACCCTGGCCGACTGATTTATTCGAGGTGATATGAAGCTCAGTTATGCAGGCTCCATCACTTGATTTGGTGACTTTATCAGAATCCTGGGAGAGGTGAATTATCTTCGTACATTTGGTGAGGACTGGTAACCCCAACTTAAGTAAGATGTTGTTATAAACAGCCACGCAACTATCAATAGTAGTGAATCCATAAAGGTTGTCTTGTCGATTGATTCGACTAGGATTCCCAGTAATAGAGACACGATTGCCGCTAACACGTATATTAATGGACGTACTGTGAGAACCCTCATATTTAAGCACCGGTTGTGTGGTTGTAAGTTGTTGCCCTGTTTCGGTATCAATGACAATAGATGCCCGCTCGCCCATAAACGGTAAGTTGAAATCATATTCCTGATGGATTGAGAGCCAATCAATAAACATAACGGGGAAAAACCTGAAAATTCATAAAATACTCTTTTTGTTATAAAGCTTATAATCTAAGAATCTTAGGCGAAGAATAGACTAAACTTTTTTACTAAGTCAAGCGTATACTGTGAATCTCATAAAATAAGGGAAAAGTCCCCCCATGCCAACAAAACACATATCAGGCCGATCTTGGGAAAAAGTAGAAGCAGCAACCGTCCAAGCGGTCATAAAAAAACAGAAACCAATAACCCCAGGTGAAATGCTAGAGGAATTGATAAAGCTCGGTTTGGAGAAGGTGAAGGAGAAAGAAGCCCTGGAGTTAAGTTATAAGAATAAAGATTAATATAACCGTAGGTTAGGGGTTTTTGTCAAA
>CALCCU010000068.1 GCA_937900515.1 uncultured Gammaproteobacteria bacterium
GCCTGGAAAGTAAAACCCTGTCACTTGATCGCGACCATTACTCATAGAGATAGTAGTTTTAAAAGAGCCTGATCGAACGACAAAGAGAGATTTAAATGAATCTTGACCCGTAAAAAGAGATTCGCCACGCTTATAGCTTTTACTTCTATTAATGATTTTATATAACTTTACTAGATCATTATTATGTAAACCCAGTGGTAAACACAGTCGATATAGAGAACAGTCCTGACAAGCGACTTTTTCATCTTCTCGCTTAGCAAGATCATCAAACAGTGGTGCAATATTATGAGTTTGAGTCATCAGCTATATTCCATATATACGAAGTGCAACAATAATACCTCTTCAAACCCGTCTCTGAAACAGTTATTATAAACTTTTACTTATTTATTTCGGACTCAACATGGCTTCTCGAAGTGCAACTATCACGCGCAATACGCTTGAGACACAAATTGAGGTATCTTTAAACCTTGATGGTAGCGGCAAATTTAACGCTGAAACAGGCGTTCCATTTCTTGATCACATGATGGAGCAAATCGCCCGCCATGGCTTGTTTGACCTCAATATTCAGGCTAACGGTGATCTTCAAATTGATGACCATCATACAGTCGAAGATATCGGCATCACATTGGGGCAAGCGTTAAAACAAGCTTTAGGCGATAAAAAAGGCGTAGTCCGCTATGGGCATTCATATGTTCCGCTAGATGAAGCATTATCGCGTGTCGTATTAGATTTATCTGGTCGACCTGGGTTTGAATTTAATGTCACATTCAACCGCGACAAAATTGGTGAATTTGACGTTGATTTATTTTTTGAATTTTTCCAAGGTTTGGTCAATCACGCAGGTATCACATTGCACATTGACTCAATAAAAGGGCGTAATGCTCATCATATCGCAGAGACCATTTTTAAAGCCTTTGGTCGAGCCTTACGTATGGCTGTAACATTAGATCAGCGCGCACTAGAGCAACTGCCAACGACTAAAGGTGCTTTATAACGCGCTTTTCGTATCAAGTTAGCTGTTTATTCCGTAACATAGTATTTATTAAAGAAAACATGAGTTATTTATGCATCGCGTAGCAGTAATCGATTATGGCATGGGCAATTTACGCTCAGTTGCTAAGGCATTAGAAACAGTTGCTCCTAAAGCACATATAGAAGTCACAGCCGATCCTGAACGCATCCTTTCTGCAGATCACGTTGTATTTCCTGGACAAGGGGCTATTGGCGCATGTAGAGCCGAATTAAATCGCCTTGAACTAACGGACGTTATTCACACCGTCTCTGCTGAAAAGCCTTTTTTGGGGATCTGTATTGGTATGCAGTTATTACTCTCGCATAGTGATGAAAATGGCGGCGTCGATGGCCTAGATCTATTTCCCGGCAACGTCAAACATTTCAACTTAACTAGCTCGCAAGATACTGAACATTTAAAAGTTCCTCATATGGGCTGGAATCAAGTTCACCAAACGATTAAACACCCTCTATGGAATGACATCGAACAAGACAGTCGCTTCTACTTCGTCCACAGTTATTTTGTTTCACCAAAAAATGAGTCGGCGATAGCTGCAACAACTGATTATCCAGAGACATTTACCTCTGCAATACAAAAAGAAAATGTCTTTGCGGTTCAATTTCACCCAGAAAAAAGTCATCATGCTGGGCTGAAATTATTAGAAAACTTTTTAAACTGGGACGGGCAGTCCTAAACAACCAATCATCCAGAAGACAAATATGGAGAACTCACTATGTTATTAATCCCTGCCATTGATCTTAAAGAAGGTCACTGCGTGCGTTTACGTCAGGGACGTATGGAAGACAACACCGTCTTTTCAGAAGACCCTGTTGCTGTTGCTCGCAAATGGGTAGAAGCAGGCGCAAAACGTTTACATATGGTTGATCTTGATGGCGCATTCGCGGGCAAACCAGTTAATGCAGGCGTTATCCATGATATCTGCAAAGAATTCCCAGACCTTGATGTGCAAATTGGTGGTGGTATTCGTGATGAAGACACAATTCAAACATACCTAGAAGCTGGTGTCCGCTACGTGATTGTTGGAACTAAGGCTGTTAGTGCACCGCATTTTGTTGGTGATATTTGCTCTGAATTCCCGGGTCATATCATCGTAGGACTTGATGCCAAAGACGGTAAGGTCGCGATTGATGGTTGGTCAAAACTATCTCACCATGATGTAACTGATATTGCTAAACATTTTGAACAGGATGGCGTTGAAGCAATCATCTACACAGATATTAGCCGTGACGGTATGATGCAAGGTGTAAACCTAGAATCAACTCGTGATCTGGCTCGCGCAATCAATATTCCTGTTATCGCCTCAGGCGGTGTAACAGATTATAACGATGTTAAAGCCCTATGCCATTACGAAAGTGAAGGTGTAATGGGAGCAATTGTTGGCCGTGCAATTTATGAAGGCACGATCGACTTGGCGGAAGGTCAAGCTCTTGCTGATCGCCTAAACCCACCACAAGACTACAAATAAAATGGGACTAGCCAAACGCATTATTCCTTGCCTTGATGTTGACAATGGTCGTGTTGTAAAAGGCGTCCAGTTTGTTGATATTCGCGATGCAGGCGACCCTATTGAAGTAGCAAAACGCTACGATCAACAAGGTGCTGATGAAATAACATTTCTTGATATCACTGCAACACATCATAACCGAGACACCATGGAACATGTTGTTCAAGCGGTTGCAAGTCAAGTATTTATCCCCTTAACCGTAGGGGGGGGAATTCGTACTGTCGAAGATATTCGACGTATGTTGAATGCGGGTGCGGATAAAGTAGGAATCAACTCTGCTGCTGTTTCAAACCCTGACTTTGTTCGTGAAGCTGCTGATCGATTTGGTTCACAGTGTATTGTTGTCGCTATTGATGCAAAATGTGTATCAGCTGAAGGCGAAGCTAAACGTTGGGAAATATTTACTCACGGTGGCCGAAAAGAAACAGGTCTTGATGCAATCGAATGGGCCAAAAAGATGGTCGAGCTTGGCGCGGGTGAATTATTGCTAACAAGCATGGATCGTGATGGTACAAAGTCGGGTTTTGATCTTGAACTAACTCGTGCAGTAAGTGATGCTGTAGCTGTGCCTGTTATCGCGTCAGGTGGTGTTGGAAAGCTGCAAGACTTAACTGATGGTATCAATATCGGTAAAGCAGATGCTGTACTCGCCGCGAGTATCTTTCACTTTGGTGAGCACACCGTTCAAGAAGCAAAACAACAAATGGCTGAGCAGGGTATTGAGGTTAGACTCTAATGTCATGGCTTGATCAGGTAAAATGGAATGAAGATGGTTTAGCCCCTGTGATCACTCAAGAGTTTGAAAGCAAACAAGTACTCACATTAGCTTGGATGAATAAAGAGTCATTACAGATGACGGCTGAAACAGGCCACGCAGTATATTGGTCACGTTCTCGACAAAAGCTTTGGCACAAAGGCGAAGAGTCAGGCAATCAACAACTCATTCAATCCATCCGACTTGATTGTGATAATGATGCGATACTATTAGAAGTAGTTCAAAAAGGTGGCATTGCTTGCCATACAGGTCGCCACCACTGCTTTTATAACAAATTAGTCGATGGACAATGGCAAAAAATTGAATCAGTGCTAAAAGATCCTAAAGAGATGTATAAATGAGTGAAGTCGATGTGTTAACGAAGCTAGCCGCAGTACTTGAATCACGTAAAAGTGCTGATCCTACAAGCTCCTATGTTGCGAGCTTATATAATAAAGGCACAGATACTATCCTCAAAAAACTCGGCGAAGAAGCGACTGAAACTGTTATTGCAGGTAAAGGTGGCAACCGTGATGAGATCATTTATGAAACGGCTGACCTGTGGTTTCATAGTTTAGTGTTATTAGCTCATAACGATATCAGCCCACAAGTTATACTGGATGAATTAGATCGACGTTTTGGTCTTTCAGGCATTGAAGAAAAAGAAAACCGAGGAAACCAATAATGTCAGACTGTCTTTTTTGCAAAATAATCAGTGGTGAGATCCCATCAGCTAAAGTCTATGAAGATGATTTAATCTTTGTATTTAAAGATATTGCCCCTAAAGCAAAAGTTCACTTATTGGTTATACCCAAAATTCACCTTAAAAGCCTTGAAAATCTCGAACAAGATCATAAAGATATGATTGCCCATATAATGTTAAAGCTACCTGAATTAGCTCGTTCTCAGGGCTTAGATGATGGTTTCAGAACTATCATCAATACAGGACCTGGCGGCGGTCAAGAAGTCGGTCATTTACACATACACTTACTGGGTGGTGAAGGCCTTCCAGGTTTTAACTAGGAGAATACGATGTTAGGCGGTATAAGTATTTGGCAATTATTGATTGTCTTAGTGATCGTTATTTTATTATTTGGCACCAAAAAACTTCGCTCATTAGGTGGTGATTTAGGCAGTGCCATTAAAAACTTTAAACAATCAGTCCGTGAAGGTGAAGATATTGTAGATAGCAAAGAAAACGCTATCAATCATGATGACAATGATTCGCTAAAAAAAACATCAGAACACGATAAGCACTCGAGCTAAAGTATATGTTTGATATTGGCTTCTCGGAGCTATTACTTATTGCTGTTGTAGCTCTTGTCGTGGTGGGTCCAGAACGGTTACCGAAACTTATTCGAATTGTTGGACTTTGGGTGGGAAGAGCCAATGCAACTGTACGATCAATTCGTAATGAAATATCTCAAGAACTTCGTGCTGAAGAATTGAAACAAGCTCTCAATAAAACCTTAGACACATCAGAAATAGAGCAGGCAATAACCGCCGAGCCAGAAAAAAACACGATTAAGGATAAGAATGACAATAGATAATCAACAACCGTTGATTGCCCATTTAGTAGAGCTACGTGACCGTTTATTACGTGGCATCGTTGCCGTATTAATCATCACAGCTTGTTTATTGCCATTTTCGAATGAGCTCTACCACTTTTTATCTGAACCCTTGTTACATCATCTACCTGCAACGAGCACCATGATTGCAACAGAGGTAGCTTCACCCTTCCTGATTCCTTTTAAACTTACTCTAAGCGTCGCTGTTTTACTGGCTGTGCCTATTCTACTTTATCAAGTTTGGGCATTCATCGCTCCTGGCTTATATGACAATGAACGTAAACTCGTATTTCCATTATTATTTGCCAGTACAGTACTTTTTTTCTTAGGAATTATTTTTGCTTATTTCGTAGTATTTCCAATTATCTTTGGATTTTTAACGCAGGCAGCACCAGAAGGTGTGGCAGTGATGACAGATATAAGTAGCTATTTAGACTTCGTTTTAAAGCTATTTTTTGCTTTTGGCGTAGCGTTTGAAGTACCTATAGCAACATTAGTTCTGATTTGGACAGGTATTTCGACAGTTGAAAGCCTAACTGAAAAACGCCCCTACATTATTGTTGGCGCATTTGTAATTGGCATGCTTTTAACGCCGCCTGATGTTATTTCGCAAACCTTACTGGCATTACCCGTTTGGCTATTATTTGAACTAGGTTTGTTTTGCTCGCGCTGGCTGCCAACTAAGGCTGAATAGTCTATTTTAAGATCGGTATCTCATTCGGGTGCCATGCTCTAACGATAATAAAAGCTCTTCAGCACGTATTTCTCTTGGAAAATATGCGCCCGATATTTTTGCAGCATGAATACTGGCACCTTCTAAGCTATTACAGTTAGAAAAATCTACGCCTCGTAAATCTGCTTGGCGGAAATAGCTGTCAGAAAAGTCCAACTCGTCAGTAATTAAACCCGATAAATTTATATGTCTAAAGTCACAACCTGTTAAATCAGCTTTTTCACCTGCAGCGATTCGCTGATTAAACTCATCAACCTTACCTTCACGTAATAATCGATATAAAGGATCATCTGAGATTTTTGGTGCAGCCATATAAACTCCTAAGTAAATATTTTATGCAGTGATATCAATACTTCCACCAGGATTATTAGTATCAAAGCCTGTTGATCCTGGCTCTTCTACTTGAGTAACAACATCAGCACTACTGACAGTTGTTGATGCTTGCTCATTAGCCGTAACCGTATTTTGAGCTTCAGATCCAGCTTGTGAAGTCGACTCTCTACCTTCTAATAAACGTTGCTGATTTAGAGGGTTGGTCAAAGTCGGTTGACCACTTAATGGTGCAATACCTGGAATTTCCATACATTACTCCTTATCTATTACAATATAGTATCGTTCTAAGAATACTCTCAAAATATACCTTATGTCCACAAGAACTCAAGATATGTGAACTACAGTACAAAAGTGACAGCTAAATTGTTGATTTCAATCACAACTGTACCAAAGTACA
>CALCCU010000069.1 GCA_937900515.1 uncultured Gammaproteobacteria bacterium
CCCATGAATTGTTAAACAAACACTCTGGCAACCGTAACAACAAAACTCATGCTCTTTGCCTGCAACTGTAGCAACAAAAGAGCCCTGCTCCTCAACAGGTAGTCCGCAGTGATAGCAGCTTATAGACAAAATAATTATGACTCATATGATTGTATAAACCTTATAGTATATGATTACTTTTATACAAAAATATAGTTAAGGTTTTACATTTACACGTTTAGTAACTAAGAACTCATGTTCACCATGTTTTGCAACGACAATCAAATCCCAAATACCTGGTAATGGAAAGCTGATTTCCGTTGCATAGATACCAGGTTTACTAGACATCATGTCAGCTGAAAAATCCACACGAGCATCTGAAGGTCGATATGCATTCAACGTAACAGATTCCAACTCTACAGAAGCAGATGCTTTACCCTGAATTAATACTTCGTAATTTTGCAGTTGATTAACTCTCATCGCTGCCGGAGTCATAATCACACCTGTCCACCCCAAAGCTTTTTCTTTTTCAATTTTCTTATGAGTTTCCTCGTAACGCTCGCCACGTTCATAGAAATCTTCAACAACTAAGTTAGGCGGTGATTTAAATGCCAAATAAATAAATACAGCATTTGCTGATAATACAATAAATAAAAATAAAATCAGGCTCAAAACCCAAGGATTTTTCAATGCTTCTTTATTACTTTGTGAAATACTCATTACTTACTTATTACCTATTTCTTTGGACCCATGAAGAACATACTCTTATATTCTACCGTTATATTCTCATTGGAATCTGCAATACCTCTAAAGGTAATTGGAGAAAGGTTTGACTCAATCGCACCTTCTGGCACTCTTACTAATGCAGTTACAGGAATAACCTTACCTGGCTCGACCTTCATCACTGTCAAGCCGTGTAGCGTAGCGCCTTCTATACCATCTATAGAAAAATTAAGCGTTATAGTTTCTTTCGTCTTATTCAGCACTTTAACTGTATATTTATTTTGAATAGAGCCATCACTTAATTTCACAAATAATGGTTGTCTTTCGTGTACAACTTTAAACTCTGTTGGTGATAAATTCATGAAGCCATATACGATACCAGATGCCGCCGCTAATAAAATCGTAACATAGACTAGTACTCTAAACCGCTTGTAGAAAGGTATCGTTTTTCCATTATGATGCAACTCTTTGTACGAAGCATAGCGAATTAAGCCTTTTGGCTGTTTAACTTTATCCATAATACTGTCACATGCATCGATGCACATACCGCACGTAATACACCCCTCTTGCTGCCCTTTACGAATATCAATCCCCGTAGGACATACTGCTACACAAACATTACAGTCAACGCAGCTGCCTTTAGATGAATTATCCTGGCCTTTTTTTATTCGGCCACGTGGTTCTCCACGCTCAGCATCATATGAAGGTAATAATGTATCTTGGTCATACATAACACCTTGAAGACGAGCATAAGGACACAGCCAAAAACAAACTTGCTCTCTCATGAAGCCTGCAAAGGTATACGTACCAAATGTAAAAGCAGTAATGATAATTGCAGCCGTTAGAGGAAGTTCGAAACTAACGAGATCTTTCCATAACTGAAAAGAATCTGTAAACCACGCAACAAATGAGACTCCAGTTAATAGGCCAATCAATAACCACAAGCTGTGTTTGAATAGCTTACGAGATAACTTTGAAATTGATACTGGCGCCTTATTAAACTTCATCGCCTTTTGTGGTGTATCGCCTTCAATTTTTCCTTCTATCCATGTAAATATGTCAGTCCAAACAGTCTGAAAACAAAAATAGCCACAAAATACACGACCAGCCACACTCGTAACAGCTGCAAGTAAAATAGCGAAAAACAGTAGGGTTAAAGATAACATCCAAATATCTTGAGGATAGATCGTCACATGAAAGATATTAAACTGTCTATTCGGTAAATCAAATAGCACTGCCTGAGCACCATTAAATCGAATATAGGGCCCTAAAAATAACACGAGCCAGATCGACATTCCAATCCACTTAAGTGTTCTAAATTTACCCGCTAAGCGCTTAGCGACAATCTTAACTCCACCTGCATTTACATGCCATTCTGAAACATCTTCATAGATATCATCAACATTTACTTTTTTATTGTCTTGATCGCTATTCACATTTATATCTCATCTTATTTCGACTGTTCTAGATTATACACTTAAACACTATATAAGAGTTTACTAATCTTCCGTTTATTTATGGTTCAGCACTAAAAAAAAACCGGCTAATAAGCCGGTTTTTTATTTTCATATCTCTGATTAATCGTCTGCGTTATCAGATTTGTCTTCATCGATATGTTTCATAGCAAAGTACACGAAATATACAGAACCGATGATCATAGCAACTACACTTGCAATTACAGAAACGACTACCCAATCAATATTCATAACAAGTCTCCTTTACAGAGGGGAGTTTTCTCCCCTCACAAAATTATAGTATTTATTGACCGCCACCAAACTGGTGAACATAAACAGCTAATTTCTTAATCTCTGTTTCTGTTAAGCGTTCAGCTTCATCACCTTCAAGCTCATCTGACCAATCAATTTCACTTAAGTCTTCCTCATCAGCAATAGCATCAGCCTCAACTTGTAAAATCACAGCCATTTTTTCGCTCCATTGCGGCATAACAGCAACACGTGTTTTGGGCTCACCCACAGCATTCACACCATAAAGAATAGTGTGACGAATTTCTTCTTCTTCGCCAGAGAAACGCCATACTTTATCTGTCAAGTTCGCTGAGCCCAACATTTGGATACCCTTAGCATCAGCACCATGACAAGCAAAACAACCTTTAGCATTATATAAAGCTAAACCTGCCTCATTACTTACACCAGCGGCACTATCAATAACGAATTGAACTAATTGATCTACTTCTTCTGGTTCCAACAATTTCTCATGCGCTGGCATATTACCAGCACGGCCGTTAGCAATGCTCATTGCAATATCACGGATAGAGCCACCATATAACCAATCATCATCAGTTAAGTTAGGGTAGCCAGCACCTTCCGCTGGAGCACCGCCAGTACCATGACATGCCGCACAGTTATCACCATAAAGAACTTTACTAGAACCAATTGAATAATTAAGCATTTCTTGATCAGCTAGAATTTCTTCTAAACTCATGTCAGCAAGCTTATCTTCAAATGGTGAACGAAGTGCTTCAACTTCTTTCAAGTCCTCTTTGTACTCGCCAATCATAGACCAGCCAAGCAAACCTTTCGTACTATCATTAACCAATGGTAATGATGGATATAGTACAAAATAAACAACCAC
>CALCCU010000070.1 GCA_937900515.1 uncultured Gammaproteobacteria bacterium
AGGGCTATGGACGCGTTAACAGAGATAAACCAATTTCTTGCTTGTGAAACACCGCAAGCGTGGATAGATGAAGCTATTAAACAGCAAGAGTTACTCCTAGTCGATCATGCTCATTGTGAAAAGAAGGCTGCTTCTACGGCGATGACACTGATGTTTCGTTATGTGGATCGCTCCGATCTACTGAATAAAATGTCCCGCTTAGCACGTGAAGAGCTGATTCACTTTGAGCAAGTCCTCGAAATTATGGAGCAACGTGGTATCGAGTACTGTCACCTTTCGCAAGCCCGGTATGCCGGTGAAATGCGTAAACATGTGCGGACATCGGAGCCAGGTCGGTTAATTGACACGATGATAATAGGGGCTTTTATTGAGGCTCGCTCTTGTGAGCGCTTTGCTAAAATTGCACCCTATTTAGATGATACGCTGTCTAAGTTTTACCGTTCTTTGTTGAAGTCCGAAGCGCGTCACTACCAAGATTATCTGGGTTTAGCTGAAAGTTACGCAGGTGAGCCAATTGATAGGCGAGTTGCCTTTTTTAGGAAAGTTGAAAAAGAACTGGTAGAAAAACCCGATACTGAGTTTAGATTTCACAGCGGTCCGCCCGCACCAGCCGAATCGGTGAATTAAGTGCCTAGTGTAGTCGGGTCGGTTGGATGAATCGGCTCGTCTATCAAGGTTAGGGCTTGATGATCGCTCACCAGATACCATAGCTTTTTATCCCAATCGCCTAGGACAATTCGCGTGCCGACACCTGCTTTGATCTGATTATGGTGTACTGCAGGCCGATGTGTATGTCCATGAATCACAAGCTCAACTTGGGCATCGACTAATGCTTGGCGAACGCTATTAGGATTAACATCCATAATATCGTTTGATTTTTCAGCGCCTTTCTTTTTGCTAGCTTCACGCATTTGCCGTGCAATGTGTAATCGTTCATTGATGGGCTTATTTAAAAAATCGGTTTGCCATTCGGGGTTTCTCACCATTGAGCGAAACGCTTGGTATTCTAAATCGTCGGTGCAGAGTTGATCTCCGTGCATCAATAATGCGTCACCAGTTGGCAGGTTAACAATGTGCTTAGGCGCTAACAGTGTGCAGTTGGTAGCGGTTGAAAATGCATCACCAACCAAAAAATCGCGATTGCCATGCTGAAAATAAAGAGCCGTGGTAAGAGAGGCTGATTGAAGGGCATCGATGACTGACTGGTAAGCAGGTATGCCGCCGTCATCCCCAATCCAAGCTTCGAAAATATCACCTAACAGATAGAGCTCATCTGCATCATTAGCTGTATTTTTGATAAAGTGGAGAAACGCCCGGGTGATATCCGGGCGCTCTGGTGTGAGATGAAGATCTGCGATGAAATAACGCTTCATTTCGTAGTGCTTGCCTTTACTTAGACAATCTCAGCCTTCTCGATAATAACGTCCTCTTTAGGAACATCTTGGTGGCCAGCACGCATTGTTGTGCTCACACCTTTTATTTTCTCAACAACATCTAATCCATCTACCACTTTGCCGAATACAGCGTAGCCCCAGCCTTCGGTGGTTTTAGACGTGTGATCTAAAAAGCTGTTGTCTGATACGTTGATAAAGAACTGCGCTGAGGCTGAATGAGGGTCCATTGTGCGTGCCATAGCTAAGCTGCCTGCAACGTTTGGTAGACCATTATCTGCTTCGTTTTCGATTGTTGCGCCTGTTTCTTTAGGCTGCATGCCTGGCTCAAAGCCGCCGCCTTGTATCATGAAACCATCAATGACTCGGTGAAAAATCACACCATCATAAAAACCTTCTTTTACGTACTTCTCGAAATTAGCTGCCGTTTTGGGTGCTTTTTCATGATTCAGCTCAACGCTGATATCACCATGATTGGTATGAAGAATGATCATTCTTATAATTCCTTCTGAACTCTGTCACTGCAGTATTATACTCAAGTCTTACTATGATGCACTGACTAAGCAACCTTTACCGAGATATTTAGCATGAATCCCTGTGTGCAGGGCATATCGATGTGTTTATAATGCGTTTTCAGTTGCCAAAACCGATTTGGATAGACCGTATACCATGTCAAAAAATGACCCGCAGTTAAAACCGACCAACTTTATTCATCAAATCATTGAAGATGATTTAAAAAACAATACACATGCTGGAAAAGTCGTAACGCGTTTCCCGCCTGAACCTAATGGCTATTTGCATATCGGTCATGCTAAATCCATCTGCTTAAATTTTGGTACAGCCGAGAAATACCAAGGCGAGTGCCATTTACGTTTTGACGACACTAATCCGGGAAAAGAAAGCCAAGAATATATCGATTCTATTATCAGTGATGTTGAGTGGCTCGGTTATCAATGGGCAGGTGAAATCCGTTATACATCCCATTACTTTGATCAGTTATATCAATGGGCTGTGTATCTCATTGAGCAAGGTAAAGCGTACGTTTGTGACCTTTCTCCAGAACAGACTAAAGCCTATCGCGGTAACTTTAATGAGCCGGGTAAGAACTCGCCTTACCGTGATCGTTCTGTAGAAGAAAACCTAGCATTATTTGAGAAAATGCGGGCCGGTGAGTTTAAAGAAGGTGAATGTGCTCTGCGTGCAAAAATTGATATGGCCGCGCCTAATATGAATTTACGTGACCCAATGATTTATCGCATCATGCATTCTGGGCATCACCAAACGGGTGATAAATGGTGTATTTACCCTATCTATGATTTCGCACATGGCCAATCTGATGCAATAGAAGGGATTACGCACTCACTG
>CALCCU010000071.1 GCA_937900515.1 uncultured Gammaproteobacteria bacterium
GTTCGAGATTCGCTGTATAATGGCACTTAAAAGAATGAGAAAGGAAAGGCAATGAGTGATGTCGCAACGCTTGGGATAAGAGTAGACTCGAAAGGTGCTGTTACAGCAACTAAAGACCTTAAAAAGCTAGAGTCTCAAGGAGGCAAGACCGAGAAGCGTGCTATCAGTATGGGTAAAGCGTTTGCTGCTGCCGGTGTTGCGGCTGCTACTGCGTTCGCATTTAACTTGTTAAAAGTAAATCGAGAGTTCGAGAGTTTAAGATCGTCACTTATTACCACAACTGGATCAGCAGAAAATGCAACAATAGCATTTAAAGGTATACAAGAGTTCGCTGCAAAAACTCCGTTTGCAATATCAGAATTAACAGATGCGTTTATTAAGCTCGGTAACTTGGGTTTGGCTCCATCTGAGCGGGCCTTAACCAGTTACGGCAATACAGCGGGCGCGCTTGGCGTGTCACTAAACCAAGTTGTCGAGGCTGTCGCTGACGCTACTACGGGAGAGTTTGAAAGGCTTAAATCATTTGGTATCACCACTAAATCAGAGGCCGATAAGGTTAAGTTCACATTTAGGGGTTTAACTCGCGAGGTTGGCAAGAACGCAGCAGAAATACAAGACTTCTTGATAGGTCTTGGTGAGAATGAGTTTGCATCAGGAATGAAGAGGCAGGCCGACACTATTGACGGTGCAATATCTAACATGAGCGATTCATGGGATAGCTTCCTTGATAACCTTTTAGATGCTGATGCTGAGTCGGCTATCGGCGGCGCGTTTAGGTTTATAGGAAACTCAATCGACTGGCTTGATAGCAAGATAAACAGTTCAAAACTTGACGAGCTAAATGGTGAGATAGCAGATCTAGATGATAAGCTAACTAAGCTATACGACCTATCAGAAAACCCTTTTGTTAATTGGTCAATTAATGATGAGGATGTGAACAAAGAGTTCAACGAGTTAAATAATCAGATGCAGGATCTAATTGATAAGCGTGACAAGCTTATTAATGCAGAGTCTCAAGGGCCATCATTTGATGAGATGGCAGCGGGTTTAGATACCGTCAAAAATACAGATGCAAAGACAGGATCAAAAGGAGTCGCAGTAGAGACAGCCAAACAAATAACAATCGACTCAGATAAGATCTTTGATGCTTGGTCGCCTAATTTATTTGAGGACTTTGCCGAAGATGCAGAAATGGCGATGATTGATTCTGAGGCAGTGTTCAATGATTGGGCACCTCGTTTATTTGAGGACTTTCCAGATGAAATGAGTGAGTTCGCTATTCAGGCGGCTAGAAACATGGAAACGGCATTGTCGGGCGGCTTCTTTGATATTATGCAGGGTAATTTTGACGACTTAGGCTCGTCATTTAAGCGCACAATAGATCAAATGGTTGCTGATCTGCTGGCCTCTCAATTATTGGATTTTATCAAAGATACGGCATCTAGTGGTGCGCTCGGTAGTTTTGCGCAAGGCATCGCGGCAAGTTTTGATGGCGGTGGCTTTACTGGTGATGGTCCAAGGTCAGGCGGTGTAGATGGTAAGGGCGGCTTTCCTGCTATAATGCACCCAAACGAAACAGTTATTGACCACACTAAAAACCAATCGGCTGCACCTGCAAACATAACTATTAACATATCAGGCGTTAAAGACGAAGGCGGGTTAAGACGAAGCGCGGCACAGATAGCGCAATCGGCTGGACTTGCAGCTAATCGCGCACAAACGAGGAATGGATAAATGGCCTTTACTGAGAACCAATTCCCGCCAGAAATTAACCAAGGTTCAGGTGGTGGACCTATGTTTAATACTGAGATAGCTACGACGACTTCAGGCTATGAAACTCGAAACAAGAAATGGTCACAGGCTAGGCACAAATATAATGTGTCTATGGGTGTTCGTGGTGCTGTAGACTTTGAAGAGTTAAAGAATTTTTACATGGCTATGAATGGTCGCGCTAACGGATTCAGGTTTAAAGACTGGGGGGATTATAAGTCAGGATCGGTTCTTGATTCAGTTACCAATCTAGATCAGGTTATCGGCACTGGTGACGGCGTCAATAAGGTATTTCAAGTTGTTAAGACGTATACTGACGGCCTTGCTTATACTCGCACAATTAAAAAGCTAGTCACTGGCACTCTGATCGTCGCTGTGGATGGCGTTGCAACAGCGGCTTATACGGTCGATATTACCACAGGAATAATCACGTTTACGACTGCACCACTTGATACGCTAGTAGTGACCGCAGGCTATGAGTTTGATGTTCCTTGTCGATTTGATACTGATTCAATGCAGACTATTTACTCGAACTTTCTTATTTTCGACACAGAGCTTTCAGCGATTGAGATCAGAGAATGAGCTTAACTACTTACACAAGCTGTATTAAAATAACGCGAAATGATGGCGCTGTTCTTGGCCTTACTGAGCTTGATGCCGATGTAACTATAGGCGGGCAACTATACCAAGCGTCGAGCGGTTATGATCCAACAACGCTAAGTTCAACATCTAGCCTATCAGTAAATAATGCAGAGACATCAGGCGCGCTCACAATAACGGGCATTGACAGAGATGATCTTATTGCTGGACTTTATGATCACGCTGTTGTCGAATTTATCCTTGCTGATTACGTTGCACTGACAAACATTAAAACGCTAGGCACTGGCAATCTTGGCGAAGTAACCTTAATCGACGGTATGTATAAAGCAGAATATAGATCGCTCTCTCAATACCTACAGCAAACAATCGGCAGAAAATATACGGCAGAATGTGATGCTACCTTAGGCGATACCCGATGCGGAATAAACTTGGCCACCTTTACTTATTCAGGAACAGTAACAAGCTCGGCAAGCAATAGTAGCCTAATAGATACGGCATTGATCGGAACTCAGGTGGATGGCTATTATGATTATGGTCTTGTCACGTTCACAAGCGGGCTTAATAACGGCTTAACGCAAGAAGTTAAAACTTATGTCGATTCTACGGGTGCCTTCACGCTCTTGTTACCTTTACCGTACACTATATCAGCATCGGATACGTTCACAGTCTACGCGGGCTGTAACAAGGCAAAGCAGACGTGTATTGATAAGTTTAATAATGTAGTTAGGTTTCGCGGCTTTGATATGATACCAGGACAAGATAAGATTCTTAAATTTGGCGTATCAATAGCACCAAACGGTATTAG
>CALCCU010000072.1 GCA_937900515.1 uncultured Gammaproteobacteria bacterium
TCTCTTTATATAAGTTCGCATAATATATATTATGTTAAATCAGGTAAATTACATCATGAAATCATTGAGAGTATTAAGATGTGTTTACTTACTACGTATTGTTATGAATTGGAGTAAATTTTAAAATCTATACACTTTTCTCGATAATATACACACGAATTTTAAAATTTGAATCGTACTCTTATAAGGGTTAGCTTTGTTCTTTTTGTAGTGCAGATTTATATGCTGGTCTTTCAAACATTTTGTTCATATATTTGTTCAGGTTTTGTGGGATTTCAAATTGGTAAGCTACTGCCCAACGTAATGTATGTGAAATTAAAATATCAGCCATTGTGAAATTATCGCCAACGGCAAATTCTTTATTAGAAATGTAATTTTGTAATGCTGAAACTGAGCGTGCAAATTCCCAGTCTGCCACTTTACGAATGTCTGGAACTTGTAAATCTTTCGGGATTAATTTTTGGTGTTTTGTAACAGTCCACAATGCTTGTTCAAAATCCGACATTATGAAAAAACACAGTTCATCATAATAGGCTCGTATTTTCAGATCTTTTGGAATGAGGTTTATTTCAGGCTTAAGTTGGGCGATGTAATTAATAATTGCAGCACTTTCATTCATTACGATACCATCATGAATAATGCATGGGACTTTTCCTTGAAAATTAAGCTGCCTGTAATTTTCTGCTTGCGTACCCTTCTCTGATTTGTGACCAATTTCTACTTGGCGATAATCATAGTTTAGATTAGCTTCTTCTAATGCCCACAAGACTCGAAATGAACGTGTTTGTGCTGCACCGTACAAAGTAATCATATAAACATCTCATTTAGTAACATAGCTGATAGGTTTCTCTTTAATTTATGCAAGTCTTTGAAAAATACCGTTTACTCAGTTGAAAAGAACTGTGGGTGATAGATATATTGATCTAGGTCAAAACATATCTAAACAGTGTAATAATCGCTTTCATTTAATAAGGTTCTCACTATATTATCAAGTCATGGAGCCTAAATGCTAAGAAAGTACTTAATGAAAACGATTACACCTGAAAATCACTTAGAATCATTGGTTTGTCCTCACTGCGGTGAGTACAGCAGCGAGACTTTTTGGACAAAATCAGCGAATGATAAGACTGTCAAAGTATCAAAGTGTGATAAGTGCTCAGAAATATCTATTTGGTATTGTGATTCATTAATGCATCCGAGTGAAAACCACACCCCTGCCCCAAGTTTAGGAATGCCTGATGAGGTCAAAAAAGATTATGAGGAAGCCGCAAGTATCTTTCCTCAATCACCTAGAAGTGCAGCAGCTCTACTTAGACTAGCAATTCAGAAATTGTGCTGTGAGTTAGGCGGGAAAGGTGAGGATATTGAGAAAGATATTCAATTTCTAGTAAAAAATGGTTTACCCACCATCGTCGAACAATCTTTAGAAGTTGTTCGTGTCATTGGCTCTAAATCTGTGCGTCCAGGCCAGATAGATACTGATAATCCCATCGTCACAGGTTGTTTGTTCACACTTGTGAATGTGATTACTGACCATATGACCGAGAAGCATTGAACGTGATTATTTAGTCATATAATTCAAATTATTTTCTCTTCTTAAATTTTATAACCTGCTAATAATCATATTTTAGTAACAAAATATTCACTTAGGCTTTAATATAGCCAGCTAGATTTACTAGTTTGGATTGTAAAATGAAAGTATGTGGTGTTGACCTAAAAGGTAATGATGCAGTTATCTGCTTAATGGCATTAGACGGTGGTCTTTATTCTTTACCTGATTGTCGTGTAAAAAAGCTATCGATCGTTGATGCAACTGATGTGGAGCAGCTTCGTAAGTTTCAGTTTGACTTTAAAAAGTTGATGACTGACTATCAGGTTGAACATGTTGTTATTCGTGAACGAATGACGAAGGGTAAATTTGCTGGCGGCGCAGTGAGCTTCAAACTTGAAGCTGCAATCCAATTAGCTGACGATATAAGTGTCAGTATTCTTTCTCCTTCTAAAGCGAAAGAAATTATGAAGCGAAGCCACGTCCATATGGACTTTCAAGATACAGGCTTGAAACAATTTCAAGAACAAGCCTTCATGACTGCATTGGCTTATCTAGAACGCTAGGTTTGTCTCGCAACAAAAAACTGTTCTACATCATCTATATTCTGTGTGATTGGCATAGCTGGTAAGCTGCGTAAAAACAGCTTGCCGTATGGCTTAGTCAAAAAGCGTGGATCACACAAGACTAAAACACCGTAATCGTTTGGATCTCTAATGAGTCGTCCTATTCCTTGTTTTAATTGGATCACGGCACTTGGTATTTGGATCGAAGAAAATGGATTCCCTCCCTGCTCTCTGAGTCCATCAATTCTCGCTTGTAAAACAGGATCTCCAGGCGATGCAAACGGAATCTTGTCTATAATTACACAAGATAATGCTTCACCTCGCACATCGACCCCTTCCCAAAAGCTATTGGTGCCTAATAATACGGCATTACCATGCGTTCTAAACTCCTCAAGTAAGCTTGATTTAGAAGCACTGCCTTGAATCATTAAAGGATAGCCGTCAATTTCTTTCAGAGCATCGGCTACGCTATGCATAGCTCGATAACTCGTAAATAAAAGAAATGTACGTCCTTTACTATGTGCAATGACATCTTTTGCTATTGCAGCAATATGATCATTGTAATTATCGTGACTAGGCTCTACAGGTATTGTTGGCATGTATAACAAGCTTTGCTTTTTATAATCGAACGGGCTTGGCCAAATTTCGGTTTCAGAGTCTGAAATGCCTAATTGATTAGTGAAATTGTTAAACTTACCTGCCACTGTCAATGTTGCAGAGGTAAAAATCCATGATGTTGGTTTCTCATCCATCCATTTTTGAAAATGTTGACTCACTTCCTGTGGTGTCGCATGTAATACAAAACCACTGCCACGGATATCAATCCATAAAACTTGACTATCATCACTACTATTTTTTTGAAAAATCTCAAGCGTGTCTATTAAAGTATTACAACGTGCGTGACATTGTTCGAGTCCCTTACTACGTTCAGCAGCTATTTCAAGTTGTTCAGCGAGGCCTTCTAAGTCATCCATTAAAGCATCTAGTTTAGCTTTTACACCTAGTTTTTCTAACACTAAATGCCATGGTGTACGGTGTTCCTTGTCCCCAACGGCTAATCGTAATGAGCGCATTGACGATTCGGCCTTATCTGCATAATCATGCAATTTAGCCATATCAGAAGCATCTTGCTCCATCTCACGGATACTATCACGGCATAATTCTTGGAGTTGATGGCTACTGACCCGATTGCCTAAAAATTGAGTTGCAATTTCAGGTAGTTGATGAGCTTCATCAATAATATAAGCATCAGCAGAAGGTAGGATTTCTCCCTGACCTGATGCCTTCAGGGACATATCTGACATTAACAGATGGTGATTAATAACGACAATATCTGATTCTTGGGCTTTTTTTCGAGCTTCGCTGACGAAACATTCACTGGCATTGGGACAGTCTTGACCTAAGCAATTATCAACTGTAGATGTCACTTTTGACCATAATACTGAACTGTCTTCAAGTAAGTCACTTTCACTAAGGTCACCTGTTTTACTTATATCTGACCACTCTACAAGCTCTTGTAATGTTGCATAATGAGGCTTTTGTAGAGGATCACTTTGGGCCATTTCAAGGCGGTAATGACATAAATAATTACTTCGCCCCTTTAATAATGCTGCTCGAAATGGCGTAGATAATGCTTTACGAAGCATAGGTAAGTCTTTGTTAAATAATTGATCTTGTAGGTTTTTAGTGCCAGTTGAAATAAGAATTGTTTGCCCCGATAAAATAGCAGGTGCTAAATAAGCATACGTTTTACCTGTCCCTGTTCCAGCCTCGGCAACTAAAACATTTGTCTCGGCTAATGCCTTTTCAATACATTGAGCCATTTCTAATTGTTGCTGTCTAGGCGCGTATCCTTCTATATGTTGGGCTAACTTGCCTCCTTGGCCAAATATATTCTCCATTTCATCATGCATAAGTTACAGCCCTAATCGTATATTGATCGCCCAGACAACAAGACTGCCCAAACTGAAAAAGACTAGCAGTGATAATAATGCATGCCTTCGATAATGTTTAATTAATGTGTTTTCTGGAATGGTAGAAATAATAAAGCCTTGATGACGGTGGTCAGTATTTTTTAAAATATTAAGTTGCTCTAATTTTTCTTGATGACCATATTCTCGTTTGATTTGTCGCTCCGCCGCTAAGCGCGCGAGCTCCCATTCTGATTCATCCAATTGACCATTTCGGTCCAAATCAAACTCGTGTAATAAACGATTCGGATCATTTTTCCATTCGCGTAATAAATAATGAACTTGTTCTCGTTGCTGTTTATGACCAACATTAGCGACAGTATTAAATAAGCCTATTGCATACAATGGTTCACTGTCGGTAATAAGTTCTTCGGTATAGCGTCTAATGGGCGTAACGGTGCGTTTATGCCAGGTACGTTTATTAGTGACAATGACATCTGCATCATCGGGATCAATGACGCATCGTCCTGTGTCATCTTGCAATAAAAATATTGCATCACTTGTTTCTTTCTTTACTACTTTCCAGTAGGTGTGGGATTTACCCTTTGAATTGTACTCTTTAACTTTCTCTTCAATCTTATAGCGATACCAAACACAGCTTTTACCAGATAAGGGCGAAATGATAATAGGCCCTTCCATTGTCATCGCTTTACCTTCTAATTCAACGTAGCCTTGTGAAGCCGAACGAATTTTTGATGTTGGAACATTCTCGATCATTCTTGAACGATTCAGCCACTTTGCCATTCTAGTGAAAGCTAAGCCAGATATAATGATGGCTATAGATGTAGGGATCCAAAACTCATGGCGTTCAAACAGGGGAATATTGCCTTCAAAAAAAGCAATCATATGTTCTAGCATTATAATATTACTTATTGAATAGTGAACTGATGTCTACGTCAGCTATTTCTTCTTCAGAAAATTCTAATAAGCTATGTGACTTAAAATTGAAAATTCGTGCAATCAGTAAATCTGGGAATTGTTCAATACGAACATTATTAATATTAACACTTTCATTATAAAACTCGCGGCGATCAGCAATGGCATTTTCTAATCCCGTGATACGCGCTTGAAGATGTTGGAATGTTTCATCCGCTTTTAGCTCAGGATAAGCTTCAGCAACTGCAAATAAGCTACCTAAGCCTAAACGCATTGTGCTTTCTGCTTTGCCTAATGCGGAAATATCCCCCTGCTGCTGAGCACTAGCCACTGAAGAGCGTGCTTTCATAACCTTTTCAAGAGTCTCTTGCTCGTGCTTCATATATTGTTTACATGTCTCTACCAGCTTAGGAAGTTCATCATGGCGCTGTTTTAATAAAACGTCGATATTAGCCCATGCTTTTGAGACGGCATGTTTTAAGGCAACTAGACCATTATAGATAGAAATGAGGTAGATACTGATAACAGCAATGACGCCCCAGAACACAAAATCAAACACAACCATAAATACGACCCCTAATTAGAGAAACACTACAATTTAGTCGCTATGATTATCCCATATTTCTTGCTCAATCCCATCTTCTTGTGTCCACACAAGTTTGCCAATAATTTTAAATTGAGCGACAGACATTGCACTACGCTTTTTAGATTGGCTTTCTTGCTTTGTTTTTAATGCTGACTTTATGTCTTCACTTGTTGCTTCATACATTTCAATGGGCATATAGTCATCGTCAAATAGAACCATTACAACGTTATCCCATCGTCCATCAGGATTGATTTGACCAATTCGTGGTGTCGATCTGCTATCTTCGAAAATGACTCGGCCTTTGATTAATACTCGAACCCCCGCCCTTTCGCCTAAGCCCTTTGCATCATAACCACCTTGGCTAGAGTCATCTACTAGCTGTAAATTTAATGCTTTTGCGACATCAAAGCGAGCAATTTCACCTGTAACAGGCAAAGTGCTACCTGTCGTTTGGCGGTATTTAGCCGCTAATTGACGGGTTTCGTGCATTAATTTATCAATGGAATAAAGTTCCATATTGGCATCGTCAGCTTTGTTCATAGTTTAGTCATAAAGGGCTAAAAAAAACGGTCTATCCATGTTAGCGGATAAACCGTTGATTTCTTGATGCTAAATATCAATTTTCAATAAATTGTTACAGCTTTCTTATTTAGCTGCTTTAGCATCTAAAGCATTTTGGTAGTATTTATGTACCAATTTATCTTGATTTTCTAGCAAGTAATCAATGCTAGGTTCATCACTCATTGCTTTTTCGATTGCTTTACGAGTAGCTTCACGATGAATGTTGAATAATGCTTCGTGATCTAAATCTTCAACGGTTGTAATTGCAGGGTTTAACCATACAGAGCAGATGATACCTAAATCGTTTGCTTTTTCTTTAGGAATTGTACCGTTACGAACAGCATCTAAAACACCATTTGCAATCGCGCCTTGAACTGTGCCCATAAGAATAGTTGTGTAAGCTGTTTTCTTAACAGTTACTTTACTCACCATGATAGTGGCAGGCTTAACCATTACGTCAGTGTTCATCAATGCTAATACGCGTGAGTGACCTTGTACTTGGTCACCTAGTAAGTTAGCAAATGCAGTACCAAATGGACCGTCTAATTCACCAATGATTACTTCAGGTTCTGCAGCTGTGAAAGCTGGGCCACCGGCAAGAAGACATTCGCCAATACGCATAGTCATTTTTTCACTCATGGATTTTCTCCGAATTAAATTAAAGTTAACAGTTAATTTGATTATTATC
>CALCCU010000073.1 GCA_937900515.1 uncultured Gammaproteobacteria bacterium
GAACGTGCTAAACAACAGCGTTTTTTACAATATCGTGGTTTTACTCATGAGCAAATAACTGAAAGTTTTAATACTGAATATGAAAAGTAGCGCAGACATACGAAATTTATTTCTGGATTTTTTCCAACAGAAAGGCCACGAAATTGTAGCTAGCAGTCCATTGGTTCCTGCTAACGACCCTACCCTACTGTTCACTAATGCAGGTATGGTTCAGTTTAAAGAATTATTTCTCGGTCAAGAAGTCAGAAAATACACTCGAGCAGTGACTACGCAGCGCTGCGTACGTGCTGGCGGTAAACACAATGATCTTGAAAACGTAGGGTATACAGCTCGTCACCATACTTTCTTCGAAATGTTAGGTAACTTCAGCTTTGGCGATTACTTCAAACGTGAAGCAATTCAATATGCTTGGGAATTCTTAACTGAAACACTCGCCCTACCAGCCGATAAGCTTTGGGTCACGGTGTTTGAAGAAGATGACGAAGCTGCAGAAATCTGGATCAAAGAAATAGGCGTCGATCCTGCCCGATTATCTCGTATTGGCGCCAAAGATAACTTCTGGTCGATGGGTGATACAGGTCCTTGTGGTCCATGTTCAGAGATATTCTATGACCATGGTGAAGAAGTCGCAGGCGGCCCTCCTGGTACCCCTGAAGAAGATGGCGATCGTTATATTGAAATCTGGAACTTAGTGTTCATGCAGTATGAACGCTCTGCTGACGGTACATTAACACCATTACCAAAACCATCTGTTGATACAGGTATGGGCCTAGAGCGCTTAGCTGCTGTATTACAAAATGAGCACAATAATTACGATATTGATTTATTCAAACGCCTAATCGCAGCAATTCAAGCTTTATCAGGTACTGAAGATTCAAGTCATACATCACTCCGCGTTATTGCCGATCATATTCGCTCATGTGCATTTATGATTACTGATGGCGTACAACCTTCTAATGAAGGTCGAGGCTATGTATTGCGCCGTATTATTCGTCGTGCTATTCGTCATGGACACAAATTAGGTTTAAAAGAAGACTTCTTCTTTAAATTAGTCGCACCGCTAGTCACTGAAATGGGTGAAGCATTCCCTGAACTTGCAAAAGCTCAACCATTAGTTGAACGTGCATTAAAGCAAGAAGAAGCGCGTTTCGCTGACACTTTAGATAACGGCCTTAAAATTCTTGAACAAGCTATTGATGAAATGGCTGATAAAGAAATTCCGGGTGACGTTGTGTTTCAGCTTTATGATACATACGGCTTCCCAATTGATTTAACCGCTGATATTGCTCGTGAACGTGAATTAACTCTTGATATTGCAGGCTTTGAACGTGAAATGGAAGCTCAACGCACCCGTGCCCGCTCAGCCAGTCAATTTGCTGGCGGCTTATCTGAACAGGTTAAAATTGAGGGCGAAACTGAGTTCTGTGGTTACGAACTTACACGTGATGAAGCTACAATCACAACTATCTTGCTAGATGGCGAACATGTCGATCAATTACACGAAGGTCAGCATGGCGTGATTGTATTAGATCACAGCCCTTTCTATGCTGAATCAGGTGGTCAAGCTGGCGACAAAGGTCAAATATCATCAAATTCAGCAAGTTTTGATGTCAGTGATACTCGCAAACAAGGCAAAGCATTTACGCACATTGGTTTATGTGAAAATGGTAGCTTGAAGGTGGGCGATATAGTTACCGCTCATATCGATGAGGTTAATCGACAAGCAACTGCTATAAACCATTCAGCAACTCACCTTTTACATGCTGCACTGCAACAAGTATTAGGTGAGCACGTTGCTCAAAAAGGTTCATTAGTTAATGCTCAACGTCTACGTTTTGACTTTTCACACTTTGAACCTGTCAATCCACATCAATTGCAAGAAATCGAACGCTTAGTCAATCAACAAATTCGTCTTAATCATGATGTTGAAACTAATATTATGGATTTAGAAGAAGCTAAACAATCTGGCGCAATGGCGTTGTTTGGTGAAAAATATGAAGACGATGTACGAGTATTACGTATGGGTGATTTTTCAACAGAATTGTGTGGTGGTACGCATGCAGGCCGTACCGGTGATATTGGTTTGATGAAAATCACTTCAGAAGCAGGTACAGCATCGGGTGTTCGTCGAATCGAAGCCGTAACAGGTGAATGTGCTCTCGCCTACATTGAAAATAATGAGGATCGCTTACACACTGTTTCTTCTTTAATTAAAGCTAACCCAGATAATGTAGAAGAGAAAACCATTCAACTACTACAACGTACTCGCCAACTTGAAAAAGACTTGGATACATTAAAAGCAAAACTGGCCAGCAGCGCAGGTAGTGATCTTGCTAGTTCAGCAAATGAAATAGCTGGCATAAAAGTGCTTGCATCAAATATTGATGGCGCTGATGGAAAAAGTCTACGTGATACCGTTGATCAGTTGAAAAATAAGCTCGGTACTGCTGCTGTTATTTTGTCTGCTGTAGAAGGCGATAAAATTACATTGATCGCAGGCATAACTAAAGATCTTACAGATAGAGTAAAAGCTGGCGAATTAGTGGCTCATGTTGCTACGCAAGTTGGCGGTAAAGGTGGCGGTCGTCCTGATATGGCGCAAGGTGGAGGTAATCAACCAGAAAACCTTACTGCCGCATTAGATTCAGTCACAAATTGGATAAGCAAAAAGTTGGAAAGCTAAAAAATGGCATTAATTGTACAAAAATTTGGTGGTACCTCAGTAGGTACTGTAGATCGCATTAGAGAAGTAGCAAAAAAATTAATTAAACACCAGCAACAAGGCGATGATTTAGTTGTTGTTCTATCAGCAATGAGTGGTGAAACTAACCGATTGATTGGCTTAGCAAACGAACTCAACGATAAACCAAAAGGACGAGAATTAGACGTACTTTTATCAACTGGTGAACAAGTAACTATAGCCCTACTATGCATGGCGCTTGAGCAGCAAGGTGTACAAGCCACTTCTTATACTGGTAGCCAAGTGAGGATCTTAACTGATGATTCTCATAACAAGGCCCGTATAACTGAAATTGATGACAAAAAAATACGTGACGATCTAGAAAAAGGTCATATTGTTGTTGTTGCAGGTTTTCAAGGCTGTGATCCTCAAGGCAATATTACTACACTTGGCCGCGGCGGTTCAGATACAACAGCAGTCGCACTTGCAGCAGCACTTAAAGCTGATGAATGTCAGATTTATACAGATGTTGACGGTGTATACACCACTGATCCACGCGTCGTATCAGAAGCTCGTCGACTCGACACCATCACCTATGAAGAAATGCTAGAAATGGCAAGTCTTGGTGCAAAAGTATTACAAATTCGCAGTGTCGAATTTGCCCGAAACTATAATGTCCCGTTACGTGTACTCTCATCTTTCAAAGAAGGTGGTGGTACATTAATCACGGCTGAGGACCCAACAATGGAACAAGCTGTTATTTCAGGTATCGCATTTAACAGAGATGAAGCAAAGTTAACTGTACTCGGTGTACCCGATCACCCTGGCATCGCGACACAAATTCTTGGCCCTATCGCTAAAGAAAATATTGAAGTCGATATGATTATTCAAAATACTGGTCATGATTCAACCACTGACTTTACATTTACTGTTCACCGTAATGATTTCCAAGCGGCACTTGATATTTTGCAAAAAACATCTGTGCTACTTGGTGCAAAGTCAGTAATCAGTGATAATAAAATTGCTAAAGTTTCTGTCGTTGGCGTAGGTATGCGTTCACACGCAGGAATCGCAAATACAATGTTTGAAACATTAGCAAATGAAGATATCAACATTAGTATGATCTCAACATCTGAAATAAAAATTTCAGTAGTAGTTGATGAACTACTGCTCGACAATGCTGTCAAGTCATTACACAAAGCATTTAAACTAGAACACGCCTAAACAGTATTGGTTATATACAACCAATACTCTAACCAAGTGTTTGTTATGACACTTTTATTACAATATTGCGTATAATAGTTTATGTAGGTCGGTACATATTTTGTAGTTTGGTCACTTGATCAAACAGATGAGGATCAAAAGGAGATAGTTATGTTAATTCTCACACGTAGAGTTGGTGAAGCATTAATTATTGGTGATGACGTAGTTGTAAACGTTCTTGGTGTGAAAGGTAACCAAGTAAGAATCGGTATTGATGCCCCAAAAGAAGTAACAGTACATCGTGAAGAAATTTATGATCGTATACAAGCCGAGAAAGATCAAGATCTTAGCGTCGGATAAGTAATTTAGTTTAATTTTTACTAGCATAATAAGATTCAACTGATATAATAGTCGGCTTGAAACGGAGAGCTGGCCGAGTGGCTGAAGGCGCACCCCTGCTAAGGGTGTATAGGTTTACACCTATCGAGGGTTCGAATCCCTCGCTCTCCGCCAATAAATTAGTTATTGACGACGAGAAATAAAGTCTGTATAATTAACAAATTAAGCGCCCGTAGCTCAGCTGGATAGAGTACCTGGCTACGAACCAGGCGGTCGCACGTTCGAATCGTGCCGGGCGCACCAAACATTTGGTACAAAATCAAGCAGTTAATCACTTAGTGGTTAGCTGCTTTTTTGTATCTATCATTTGGTGTCCCACTAAATGTCCCACCTACCGATTTCAAGCTACACAAGCTATCTGCATAGGGTGTTAAGTGCTCTGATGACAGGTGTGCGTAACGCTGAACCATCCTAATATCAGACCAACCTCCTAACTCTTGAAGTATGTGTATCGGTGTTCCATTTTGAATATGCCAACTCGCCCAAGTGTGTCGTAAATCATGCCAACGAAAATCCTCTATTCCCGCTTTCAACAATGCATCACGCCACGCCTTCGTATTGCCCTTTTTTACAGGCTTTCCTTTATAGCTAAATACAAACATTGAATGATTACCTTGTAACTCACGTAACAAAACAATCACTTCATTATTAAGTGGTACGCCAATGGAACGACCAGCTTTGGCTTGATCAGCATGGATCCAAGCAACTCGCCTTGTAAGATCAACTTGTGACCACTCAAGACCAGTAACATTAGATTCACGCAAACCAGTAGCCAATGAAAACCGAACCATTGCTTCTAAATGACTAGGCAAGAAAGATAAGAGTCGTTGAACTTCTTCTGATGTTAACCACCTGATCCGACGTTTAGGCTCTTTAAGCATCCTGACATAGGGTGCTTTATCAATCCAATCCCATTCACGGCTTGCCCTGTTCAGTATTGCTCGAACAACCTCCATCATGCGATTCACCGTTGCGGGCTTCACACCTGTTTTAAGCTTGGCATCCGTAATATCATCTAACTTGTCCCGTGATACCTCATCTAAAAAACAACCTCCAATGAAAGGATCTACCCACTTAATATGGGCTATATCATCATTAATCGTTTTCTTATCTTGGTTTTCACGAAACCAGCGTACTACTGCTTCTTTCCACGTTCGTCTAGGCTTCTCACCCAATTGGATAATACGCCATAAACTTGCTCGGTATTTATCTTCAAATTCCTGAGCTAATTGTCTATCTACCGTTTTAGTAGATAGGTATACTCTTTTTCCGTTTGGTGCTGTGAACTTACACCACCAGAACTTAGAGTTTCGTCGCTTATACAACATAGAGAACTTCCTCCGTTTTGTACTTGCAACTCCAGCCGAGATTGAGAATAGTTCGAACGAAGATAAGAAACAAGATCTTCCAATAAAAAAACCCATTGTTTTGCAGGCTTAGCCGCAGGAATTTCACCCCGTGCAGCTTTACCGCGTAATGTCTGCCAATGCATCTTAAGAAAGTCCGCAGCTTCATACAGGTCAAGCGTTTTAAGATCATTACTCACCATCACTCTGCTTCCTATATGCATCGGCAGCCGCTTGATTAGACTGAGGTGGAAATTGCTCCTCAGGCATATTTAGATAGGTATTGTATGCTTTAACTTTTAGCGCAACCTTTTGGGCTAAATATCCATGAAAATCATAACCAGTCATATATTCTCGATCGTCATGAAATTTTTTAGCAGATTGAAAGTATTGGTGTACACCTTCAACAGGATCACAATAGCCTTCCCTTGCCATAAAAGACGTTAAGCCACTAATTCCATTAATAAACAAAGAACGGTCACTTGGAGGTCTACCCTTCTCCACTTCTACACGAGAAACTGGCTTTTCA
>CALCCU010000074.1 GCA_937900515.1 uncultured Gammaproteobacteria bacterium
AAACGTGGTAAGGAATTAGGATTAAATCTTCAAATAGAAGACAGTAAAAATCAGGTAGGGGTGCAGTACAATCAAGTACAAAACTTTATAGCTTCTGGTGTTGATGCCATTATTGTTAGCCCGGTTGATACAGACGCTACGGTTTCAATTAGTGATTCTGCTGAAGCAGCCAATATTCCATTGGTCTATGTAAATCGCCAGCCAATTAACGTCGATCGTTTGCCTGATAATCAAGCCTTTATTGCTTCGAATGAAGTCGATTCTGGCACGCTGCAAACGAAAGAGGTGTGTCGACTGCTTGGTGGCAAAGGGAAATTGCTGGTGTTGATGGGTTCGCTGACGGATCAAACGGGTATTCAGCGCACAAAAGACATACACGATGTTATCGCGACACCTGAGTGCTCTGGACTATCAATTATTGATGAGCAAATCGGAGAGTGGCAGCGTACAGAAGGAAATGACATCATGACGAACTGGTTGTCAGCGGGTCACAAGTTTGATGCGGTTATTGCCAATAATGATGAAATGGCTATTGGTGCCGTACAGGCGCTGAAAGCGTCGGGTGTTGATATGGATAAGGTAGTGGTAGCGGGTATCGATGCAACTGCTGATGCGCTTGCCGCGATGGAAGCTAATGAAATTGATGTGACTGTTTTTCAAGACGCAGCGGGCCAAGGTAGTGGTGCTGTTGATGCTGCCATGAAGCTTGCTCAGGGCGAAGAAGTTGATCAGAAAATTTGGGTCCCTTTTGAATTAGTCACCAAAGAAAACTTCCACGAGTACCGTGACCGTAACTAAGGTGCTTAGGGTAATGAAGAAAAGCGCGACCTGCGAGTCGCGCTTTTTACGTGTAGTCTTTGAGGTAGACGCAGGTTGGCGCTTTACTGAATAGGTGACAGTAACTCTGGATTGGTAACGAGGTTGCGGACACCGTGAGCGTGGTCTTCGTCAAATGCGTTGTTTTCACACCACTGACCAACCGTCTCTATATTAACCTTGGCTACTTTAGGGCGCACACTCCATGTTACCTGAAAAGGTGAGCCTGCTTCGTTATATTTTGGTCCGGTGGTAGAACCAGAATAAACAATAGGCTTACCTGTGTTGTCGGGGATATTTAACGCCTGTTGAAAGCCATCTTTTATACCGTGATGAGTCAGCTCAACAAAGTCCAATGCGTTATCGTCATTAACCAGTACAAAGACCTGCGTCTCTACCCGAAACTGTGGGTTTTTTATCGCATCACTAAGGCATGCGCCTAGGGTAGCACCTGGAACAACCTGAGCCGTAGAGTGGACATAATGCACTTCAATCGTGTCTCCTGGGTTTAAGCCACCGTGCTCGCTTTTACAGACGGCAGGGCCTGATGAAGCTAGCTCGCTCTCAGATAATGTGCCTGAATATACATAGCCAGTTTGAAAGCCCATGCCGTCACCATTACCTGCGAATGTTGAAAACTCTCCACCGGCGTGTTCTGCATTTTTATGCATATGGATGTTACATAAGTTCATCGAGTTATAAGCTGGTGCTCGGCTAAACACTACCGGGTTACTACCATCGGCCAAATCGATGTTGCGCGGCGACTGTGGTCCAAAGCCTTTGTCTTGAG
>CALCCU010000075.1 GCA_937900515.1 uncultured Gammaproteobacteria bacterium
AGGTCGTATTGTAGTGATGATCATTGATCACGTATGGTTCACTAATACATTGCAATAATTTCTTTGCCAATTGCTGGCTAAGCGCCCTCACATCAGCACTCTCTGAGCAGACTGGATATTTTTCATCAACCCAGTTTCCAATACTTCTATATGAAGCTTACTTGAGCTGATTTGATATTTCTTTAGTAATCCTTTTAGATTGCTCACTAAGCGGCTATGGGGTGAAAATTGATGGTACGTGAGATTAATACTAACGGGGACATATGTGATCTCTCGCTCTGCCCACAAAGCTAACTGTTGACATGTTTCCGCCATTACCCATTCATCAATCTCATTTATCAGACCAAGCTTTTCAGCAGTATTAAGAAATTTATCTGGTCCAATCAATCCCTTAGTTGGATGCATCCATCGAATTAATGCTTCAGCTGAAGTCAGCTCTCCTGTTCTGAGATCAATTTGAGGTTGAAAATAAAGTCTTAATTCATTTCTACTCAAGGCATTATGAAGCTCTCTATCCAGCAAGGTTTCAGAGGTAATAAGGTCTTTTAAATCAGTATTAAAAAATGCAATGCCATTCCTTCCATTGGCTTTCGCCTCATACATTGCAACATCTGCATGTTGGATTAACATCTCGGCATTATCAGCATTATCTGGATAGAGACTGATACCTATACTAAAGGTCGTATTGTAGTGATGATCATTGATCACGTATGGTTCACTAATACATTGCAACAATTTCTTTGCCAATTGCTGGCTAAGAGCCCTCACATCATCGTTCTCATTAAGACTGTTAATAACAACTACAAATTCATCACCACCAAATCGACAAATTGTATCTGACTCACGAAAGACACCTTGCATCCGCTCGGCTACCTTAATCAGTAATTCATCGCCAGCCAAATGGCCCTGCGTATCATTTAGACTCTTAAAGTTATCTAAGTCCATAAATAACACAGCAATCTTAAAGCCATCACGCTGAGCGTGTTTAATTAGCTGAGAGAGTCGATCATCCAATAAAGAACGATTAGGTAGATTAGTGAGTTGATCATATTGAGCAAGATGCTCAATCATATTACTAGACTCTATTTCCTTAGTTATATCGGCAAAACTACCGATAAAATTTGTCGTTTCATTAGAGTCGCTACGAACAATATCAATGGTCAGGCTGATATCGAATACCTCACCATCTTTTTTGATAGCCTGTATTTGTCCGCTCCAATACCCTCTATCATTTATTTCTGGCCACACCACTTTATAAAACTGCTCATTATTTTCACCTGCTGCAAATACCGTTGGGAACTGCAGGTAAACATCTTCTATTTTATAACCTGTTATTCGAGTGAAGGAATCATTTACCGAAATGATCTTACCTTCACTGTTTGTGATTAGGCCTGCAAGTTGCGACACTTCAAAAAATTTCGAATGTAGATCGAGTTCTCCGCGTAACTTTACTTGTTCAGTCATATCGAGCACAACGATTCGGAGTAATGTCTCCTCGATATGATGGTCTCGAACACGAGCGGCCTTTACGACGACAGGCGTATCACCACTAGGTGTGGAAAGTACTGTTTCGAACGTTTTCTGTTCTGGATTTTTATAAAAGGCCGGATACCGAATGATGAATGGCTTACGAAATTGTTCCAGAATAAACCCTGAGAAAGAACGCCCTATCGTCGAATGTTCTGTTAATCCACTCATTTGATAAAATGCCTGATTCACTTGAACAATCAAACCTCTCTGATCTAACAATAAATAGCCTACTGGCGCATCATCAAATAAGTTTTGGTAAGCTGTTGTTAGGTTACGCTGTGTTCGAGAGGCAAGTAATAGATTGTCCTGAGCATCTTGTAATTCTTGATTTTGTATTTCAAGTTCAATTTTATAGATCTCTGCTTGTTGTAACTTTTCTCTCAACTGCTCAGCTGTCAATGAGGAAAAATCGACATCGACAACCTTCTTTTGAGCCAGTTTTTTTGCACGTTGCTTTAATTTTTCAAACTGTTTATTCCCTGCAGTCATTAATGCATAACCTTTATATTTTAATTGGCGGTTAGCAATATATATTGCTTAGGAAGGCTCCTTCCTAACTTGTAAGCCATCATTTTCATAGAGAGAGTGGCTTTTCTAGTTTTCTGTAGCTCAATATCACATTCCATGCTATCTGTTGTGCCAGCAATAAACTGTTGTATATCAACAAAGCGCTCTTTACTCTCAATGCTTAATACATCAAATATGGTTTTACCGAGAACCTTTTCTTCCCTCCATGATGTCATTTCGAGCATACTTTCATTCAGATGCGTAATCACCCCCAACTCATCTAAGAGAATCATCGGTTTATTGGCTAAAGCATTACTTCGAATCATGTCAGCCAAATACACATCTAATGGCGAGTTCGTAGAAATTGCCAGGGATTCTTTCGATGTTAAAATCATATTATCACTGACATCATTATCAGCTCGAAGGCTCAATTGAACTGTCAGAACTTGACCATTTTTATGTAATTTATTGATGGTGATATGTGAGGATAATGAATCGGCTAGAGATTCAAATGCACTTTGAAGTGCTGGACGAGAAGCACTTTCTAACATATCGTAAACTGACATCTCCAAAGCTTCTTTCTCTGACCAGCCATATAGCGCTTGGGCGCCTTTACTCCAAATTAGAATTTTACCATCTGGTCGATATTGAACAAACGCATCGTCGGATGATTCAATTATTTTCAACAATCGCGCTGCCTGAGTCTGTGTTTGTTCTAATAAACCTTTCTGAGCATGTTTTAAGTCATCAATATCAATCACTGTTAATACAACACCAGCCCTAATATTATGTGAGACTTTGTATGGCGTCACTCTTAGTAAATGCCATTTACCATCCTTAGTTACAAATTCATGCTCTTGCGCCACTTCATCACGCATCACATTTTTTACTAGTCTTGTGAGATCAACATTATTACCGATATTTATAACTAAGTGACTTATTGAGCGACCAATATCTGTTTGGATAACCGGAAAGATAGTGGCTAACTTAGGAGTGAAGCGTCTTATTTCAGCATTTTCATCTAAAAATAATGCTGCTGTACTTGTACTCTCAAATAAGTTATCCATGTCTGTATTAAGAGTTGTAAGCTCGGTGATCTTACTTTGATATTCAGCATTAACAGTATAAAGCTCTTCATTTACAGACTGCAGCTCTTCATTAGTACTTTGTAACTCTTCATTACTGGCTAACAGTTCTTCGTTTGTTGCCTGAAGTTCCTCATTTGAAGTTTCAAGCTCTTCCACGGTCGCCTGTAAACTTTCTCGACTAAACTGAAGCTCTTGCTCTAAGTCAGCTATTCGCTGCTCAGCATCGAGGCCAACATTGTAATTTGTACCTAAATTACTCTCATCACCCGTTCTTTGTTCTTCTTTAAACAAAACGGCATAAATTGATTCTTGATTTCCTCGTCCACGCATTGGAATGATTTGAACTTCAACCATTTGCTGTGACATATCATCACGACGAACTTTAATATTAGTCAACGAAATGGACTGTTGCGTCTTAATGCTCTTCTGTAATGCTGTAGTGACAGGAATTGATAGTTCCTTAATCACAATTTTTCCTAATTCCAGTACAACTTTGCCATGGGTGTATCTTAAAAAATCTTCCGAGTCCCCATAAATGTGACTTACGCTCATACGCTCATCAACTACTAATGTCAGGGGTAAAACATCATGCTGACTCAGAGACTGAATAAAACGGTCATAAAACCGTTCTTCGCTAAATCGCATCAAAGACTCACTCTCACGCGCGACAGAACTGACAGCAGATGAGTATCGTTTAACACTGCCAGAAACATTAACATTATGCGTGAAGTTGGTTAAAGCTCGCTTCCCCTTAGTACGAAAAATTTTTAGTTTAGAATTAATGACTTCATATAAATCTTCA
>CALCCU010000076.1 GCA_937900515.1 uncultured Gammaproteobacteria bacterium
AAGCAAAAGACCAAGATGAGCCTGATGACCAAAAAAAACCTTCTTGGTATTCTGGATCTACTTTGCCAGATTCAACAACATCACCATATTCATCAATAATATAACCGGCGGCAGTAAGAGCAGCAGTTAAAGCTATACCAGAAGGTGTAAGAGCTTTTAATTTTGCAAGATTACGAAGTGAGGCGACAGAATAATTAACAGGTCGAGTTAAAACAGCAGGAAGTTTTGAATTAATAGGAGCTGTTTGCTTAAAGCCCATATCCAGCTTATTTAAGCCAGAATTACGGATAAAATTTGCTGATTTTCTTTGCGAGTGAACATCAGTAAGTGATTGCTCTTCGGCGTATGACATACCAGTAAAACCAGCATGAGAGGATGATGAAAAAACAAAAAGTGAGATAAAAAAGAGAATAAGTGGCATGTTATAAGCCCCGAAACAAAAGCCAAAATGATGAGAGAATTACAAAAAGTATTAAGTAGGATTCCATAACAAGACCAAGAAAAAAGGCGGAGCCGAAACCCCGCCAGATTGGTTAGAAGAACATCGCCTTGACCCAGCGATAACCCATAGCAACAGCGGCTAGGATTAAGATTGCAGCACCGACAGCACCAATTGCTGTTTGTGTTGCAGTGATTTCAGCTAAAACGGCAGTAGTATCCATTTTAAAATCCTTATCGTTTTGAGAGCATTCGACCAACGACAACGAACCCAAAGGCAATAGCCCATGTGAGAACGATAGCGCCACCGATAGATACTGCATCCTGAATGCTCAAAGGAGGCAGACCAAAAGGAGAAACAGCGACCCATTCAGTACAAACATTGTTTTCTAATGTTTTGCAGACTGAGTACATTTATGCACCTACAGGCTTAACAGATGTGATACGAATTCGGCCGCCTTGGGCAATGTCGATATCACACTCAAAAAAACCAGGGACGGTATTAGCATCAACTTTATCTATAAGGCCACGGATAGTACGAACCTTATTAACTGAATTGCCTTTATATTCTTTACTGTTCTGGTGTTCGTTATCGCGTGTATGAGCATGAGAGTAATTAATAACCTCACCGGTTTCTTGATTTGTGAAAGAGCTATCTACAAATTGATGTATAAATAATTTCATTTTTATTACCTTATTAAAGTTAAGCTACGAGTTTTAGATGATTAAGGACAGGCTTTTGATACCAGTCAGGAACAGAGAGAATTGATACTTCAACTTCTCTAACTTCTTTGATACGAACGGGTGAATGTTTGTCAATATCGCAGGATTCAGCTATATCAATATTGATTTTACGAAGCCTTGCACGATGGATTTTTACTTGAGATTTTTTAAGATCAAAGCGCTGTCCATGCAACCACATGAAAAAATAATTAGCCGTAGAATTTGCGGCTTGGGTAGATTTACAAATGCCCTCTTCTTTTAGAACTTCTGCTATTGCTTGATATGTCATTGCATTCACCTGCACCGTTTTATCTATATTTAAAAATTCAGAATGTAAGTTATTTAGTATTGAGTAATCTGAAAGTCCCCAGAACTGGAGACGGTTACGCCTTAAGAAGCGACTTTTTAATTTTTGTTCAAAACGAACAACACCAGCATCACGGCAAAAATCATGAACCTTTGACAAATAGAAAAACTCTTCAGAGTCCGAGCCGTGGAGTTTTTTTATCTTGCCAAGCGAGTGCAGAGCGATTTCGTGCGCTTTAATATAAACGCTGGCGTATATAAGCGATGCATTACCTTTAGGCGAGAGCCAATCAACGGTTGTACCGTTGGAGTGAAGACGTGGTATCGAGTTTCTATAACGCTGAGTAGAAATAGCCGCTTTGAGGTAATCAGTTTCATTATTTTTGCCCACCGCTTTATTAGATGTAATATGTAATTCTTGAATGGTTGCGCCATTACTCACTTCCAGAGCCTTATCACCATCTTTACCAGATAAAAAGTACGTACTAGTACATTTAGTAAAGGGTGGAATACGATTTTTTTCATGATCTGGAAGAGTTGCATTAATCTCCTCAATGATTTTGTTATAAACATCAACGCACTGGTCAACAGTTGAAAAACCGAAAAGATTATCTATACGACCTACCCTGCTAGGATTGCCTTTCATAGTTACTCTAGTCCCGCTAATGCGGACAATAATAGAAGTAGAAAAAGAGCCTTTATGTACAAAGGCTGGTTGACGTTCTCTAAGTGCTGACTTTGTTTGTGTGTCATATATAACCTCAACTGTGTCACCTAAAAAAGGCAAGGTCTGATCGTGATCTTGAAAGATTGTAAGCCAATCGTAAAACATATACACATGTCCACATGTTGCGTTAAGTTGATATGTAAACAAATTTACAAACACATGTCAACATTAATACAGGTAACATAGGAATTATTATTAAAAGAAAATGAGAAGCCAAATGAAAAGCTTAAGATTAAAGGAAAAAGAAGAAGAGCTTTTAAGGAAGAAAAGTATTGAAATCAATAAGATATTGATAAATAGCAATAGACAGCCATTATCAGAGAGTGAAATACTACACGCATTAATAGAATCAGGACTAAAGCGAATAGAAGCGGGAAAAGAGAAAAGGATAGTATTGTTATAAAGTATGGATATCCATACCAAAGTACGGGTGTCACAAGTACCCGTACAGGAAAAGAACTAACGCGCTCCGCTTGTTGGCTATATATTTATATCATTCAAAAAGACGAATGATAGAAATAAATAGCTTGACAGGATATATATAAAGCTGTAGCGCTTTTTAAACAGTAAAGAGAAAACTTTTTTTCTAAATATCTAGATAAGTTATTGATTTATATCAAGTGGTTTAACCTGGTTAACCTGGTTAACCAGGATAAAATATTGCGCAAGTTGTGAGATCGCATAATGCAGATTATATAAAAAAGCCCCTTCACGGGGCTTTATTATGTTCAGGGGCTTAGTTACATAATCAAGATCAATTATGCGAACTATGTCTTAGCTTCAATATTCATAGGGAATCGTAAAGGCTCAGACATAGTATCAAGACATTGATAAAATGACATATCAATAGGTTGGCTGTCAGTGTCATAACAAAGACATGAAGTAGCAGAAGATATGCAGCCTAAAACAACATTAGGTTTCTCCGGCGGTGGTGTGGGCTTCGCTTCCACACTCACCACCTCCGCTATGGTATAGGAGTTTTGATTTTCAGATGATTCACTAGCGAATAAAGCAGAGGATGACCCAAAAAGCAAATAGAAAAGAAAACCTAACAGAGAAAGAATCAGTGTAAAAATGAGTTTAAGCTTTGCGGGGAGTTTGAACTTTACATTGTGAAGCGTAGATGATTTGTACTTATCATAAAGTTTTTTTGGATATGGAAATGGTGTCGTATCTGCAATATCACGAGTATCACGGCGATCTGGAGAACCTTGAGCTTGATTCCATTCATAAAGGACAGCAGATTGAGCGCCCATAGTTCTAACAACGTGAACATGCCTAGATACATTAGTCCTGACTTCGAAATGTGTTTTAGTCGGCCATTGAGTAATTAAGACTAAATCCCAACCATAATGACCATGCTCATCTAGATCATTAATGATGGGATCTTTTGACATACCGGATTGACCAGCAGCAGGCCAACGCTTGTGGACTTCATCAAATACAATTAATGAACCATGAGGAGTCTCTCTCCAATCTCCATCAAATTTTATAACACCCTCAAAGGCTTCGATGCCATCAATATCTGAATAGACTTCTCTGCCCTCTTCCAATGCTTGAGCAATCAATGAAACAGCATAGAGCGTTTTACCGCTGCGAGGAACACCAGTTACAAGAGTAATAGCCATTATTAAACCTTCTTAAGAGTGAATGAACTAGCATCGATCGCTATTCGGGCAACCATAGCGGAACCAATTACAGACAACCCGGTACCAACGCCAGCGATTGAGAGTATCTGCATGACATCACCAAGAGCACCAAGATTAGAAGTAACAAAATCTAAAGCATCATCTAGTAATGATGTAGCGATAGTGAAAGTAACAAGAGAGAGTCCAGCACCTACCAGAACGCGAGCGATAAAGTTACCAGCAAACCAAATTAACATTGTAGAAAATAGAGCAATCATAATTAACCTCTAGCGCGGACGAGAACAAAACCAGCTATTAAACCAGCAGCAGCTAAAACAAGGGGACGAATCATTGAGGCTAAATCACAAAATGGTTGATAACTGACCGGAATGGTTGAACCGAATACAATAGCTTGATAAGGGACAGGACACGTTCCATTATCAGAAAGCCCGCTTGTATATGACGGAATGACAATTTCTTCTGATGGTAAAGCTATATCACTAGGACTGGAGAAAGGCTCACGTATCCAATTGATAGCATCACAGACAATACCAGCCCAATTACAAAAGGCTGGTATATCTTGCTCTGCTGTTTCAGTAGTAGTTTCAGAACCATCATTATTAATGATTGTTGTACTTGTACTGGTTGAAGTTGAAGTTTGAGAATTATCGTTATAATTTGTTTCATACCAATTGTTCAAATTATTGATAGTTTCTGTATATTCTGGAGTTTGAAAAGGAGCGCCAGCATCATCAAAGGGAATATTATCCCATTCCAAATCAGGAGCGACGTCTTTTATAAAATCCTCATCGGAAACGGGCTGAGGATCAGTTGTAGGTGGTGAAGATGGGCATTGAGAGCCTGAATAACCAC
>CALCCU010000077.1 GCA_937900515.1 uncultured Gammaproteobacteria bacterium
GTATATAATTTATTAATGGTGTTAAAACTATAATTCCAGATAAAGTAATAAAAAATATTGAAATATAAACAGCCACTGAAAAACGATTAATGAATAGACTAATGGCAAATAATGGGTAGAGCCAGAGTATGCCAGAGTTATTTACGCCCCCTGTATACAGTAGCATTAGAGCTAATACTAAAAGTACGGTGTTTATAATTAGAATAGACTGTTCGAGATTATCTTTAACTTTAAGAATATAACTATTAACCAGAGCTACGAACATCGAAACGAGGAGAATAGTTGCTATTATATAGTTATGATTAGCAATCCCAATAGCGCCAAAAAACAATAAAAATATACTGCCGCTGATGCTTAAGCCCTGACAAATTCGAAGAAGTCGTTGTCGTCGAACTTTAATTAGCTCTTGGCTACTTTTCCAGTTATCGAGTAAGTTTTCCAAAAAAATTTAGTCCAGCTAGGATAGTCCACAAATAAAACATTAATCAGAGTACAGATAGAATATGCGCTTTAGCATTATTTTAACTAAAATAATTATCTTTGTTTCAGCTCACAGCTATACAAAAAATATAACGATCACTTCTCACGCTCAAGTGTTGCACATCCAGCAGTCGCATTCTCAAACGTTTCCACATAGCATGGCCCAATCTTATCCTCAGATAAAATACGCCCATGAACAAAACCATGGCTTGGTGTAGACACCCAAGTGAATGATTTATTATCAGGATAGATCACACCAAAAAAGTGTTTCGTACCATCAGCATAAATGAAAGTACCACGAAAACGACGATCTTGTTGTTCGGTAATAGTAACCTGCTTAAGACTTTCTTTATAACCCTTTTTATCCGAAATGGTGAGGTTTTCACCACCCCATGTACCTACTAAGTTAGGTATTTCAGTTGATTTGAAATAGTGTGTATATAAGTAGCAAGATAAACCAGCTGTATTAAGTAAGACTAATAACCACAATAATATTTGTGATATTGCTAGTCCGTTTTGTTTAGCTCTGTTCATCCTACTACTCCTTAGCCCACTACTGTCAACTTATTACAACGCGTCGATAATGGCATTCAAGCTTGCACTTGGTCGCATTAGTTTTGCCATTAAGACTTCATCAGCAAAATAGTTAGCATCAAGTTCTACTGCTTGACCTTGGATTGATGTCAGTTCATCGACAATCCTCGCTTCGTTATCTTGCAATACCTTTTCAAGCTTAACAAAGTAGGTTTGAAGCTCTAGATCATCTGTCTGAGCTGCTAGTTCTTGAGCCCAGTAAAATGCTAAATAGAAATGACTACCGCGATTATCAATTTCACCAACTTTATCTGAGGGTGTTTTGTTATTGTCTAAAAGTTTCTCGGTTGCTTTATCTAAGGCATCAGCAAGTACCTTAGCTTTTGGATTATCACGCGTATTACTCAGGTGTTCTAGTGAGGCCGTTAACGCTAAGAATTCACCTAAAGAATCCCATAAGAAGTGATTGTTTTCTAGAAACATTTCAACTAGCTTAGGTGCTGTACCACCCGCTCCTGTTTCAAACAAACCACCACCATTCATAAGAGGAACGATAGATAGCATTTTGGCACTAGTACCCAATTCAAGAATTGGGAATAAGTCCGTAAGATAATCACGTAATACATTACCGGTTACTGAGATTGTATCTTCACCCTTTTTAACTCGTTCCATTGTAAATACAGTGGCATCTTCTGGCGATAAAATACGAATATCTAAACCATCAGTATCATGTGTTGGTAAATATTGTTCTACTTTGGCAATCAATTGAGCATCATGTGCACGTTTTTGATCTAACCAAAATACTGCAGGTGTATTGCTTAAACGTGAACGGTTAACGGCCAATTTAACCCAGTCTTGGATCGGTGCATCTTTAGCCTGACACATACGCCAGATATCGCCTTGTTCCACTGCATGTTCCATCAATACCTTGCCATTCTCATCGGTCACTTTCACTGTGCCTGTAGCAGGTATTTCGAATGTTTTGTCATGTGAGCCATATTCTTCAGCTTTTTGAGCCATTAAGCCAACATTTGGCACCGTACCCATTGTCATTGGATCAAAAGCACCGTTTTGCTTACAGAACTCAATACTCTTTTGGAAAACACCTGCATAACAACGATCAGGAATTAGTGCTTTAGTATCTTGTTGTTTTCCTTCTCTATTCCACATTTGACCCGATGCACGAATCATTGCAGGCATTGAGGCATCAACAATCACGTCTGACGGTACATGTAGATTAGTAATTCCACGACTTGAATCAACCATCGCTACATCTGGACGAATAGCATAAACAGCTTCTATATCAGCTTCAATTTCTGCTTGTTTATCAGCGGGTAAGGTTTTGATTTTTGCATAAACATCACCTAATCCATTGTTCGCGTCAACACCCAGCTTTTCAAATACCTCAGTGTGTTTTTCAAATACATCTCTAAAGAATACCGATACTACATGCCCGAAAATAATAGGATCTGACACCTTCATCATAGTAGCTTTCAAGTGTACTGAGAACAACACATTGTCACGTTTAGCAGAGTCAAGTTCAGCTTCAATAAAGGCGCGTAATGCATTTTTATTGATAACCGATGCATCAATGATTTCACCAACTAATACTGCTGTTTTATCTTTCAAAACAATGCTTTCACCTAATGCAGTTTCTAGTGTAATTTTTACATTGCCCGCGCTGCTCAGTGTGACTGATTGCTCTGTGCCGAAAAAGTCATTAGCAGACATACTGGCTACATGTGTTTTTGAATTACTTGTCCATACGCCCATGCTGTGTGGGTTTTTACGCACAAAGTTTTTAACTGCTGCTGGTGCACGTCGATCCGAGTTACCTTCACGTAATACTGGGTTTACTGCACTGCCTTTTATTTTATCGTAAGTAGCTTTAATGGTTTTTTTCTCATCGCTGTCAGGCGATTCAGGATATTCAGGTAAGTCATAGCCTTTAGCTTGCAACTCTTTTATAACTGCTTTCAATTGTGGAATCGAAGCACTGATATTTGGCAGTTTAATAATGTTCGCTTCAGGTTTTAAAGCCAGCTCTCCTAACTCAGCTAAGGCATCAGGAATTTGTTGTTCAGCTGTTAAGTAGCTAGGAAAGTTGGCGATAACACGCCCTGCTAATGAAATATCACTGATTTCGACATCGATATCAGCAGTTTTAGTAAACAACTTAATAAGTGGTAACAAAGATTGTGTCGCCAGTGCTGGCGCTTCATCGGTTTTAGTGTAAATAATCTTAGATGTCGTCATGCTAGAGTCCTAAAGTTTGAATTCGTTGTACAGCTTCTAATAGGCGTTGTTCGTTAGTCGTATAGGCAAAGCGAATATATTGCTCTGCTTGGTAATGACCAAAATCATTTCCCGGAGTGACCGCAACGCCTGCTTGCTGTAGCCAGTGTTTTGATAATGCCATACTATCAGGCTGAGTCTCGTTGAGTAAGCCACTACAGTTAGCATATATATAGAATGCACCTTGGGGACTAGCTGAAAGTGTTAACCCAAGTGCTTGTAATGCAGGAAATAAACTATTTCGCCGTTGCTCAAATTGCTGTCTACGTTGCTCTAAAATAGCTAATGTATTGGCATCAAACGCTGATAGCGCTGCATATTGCGCCATAGTCGGTGCGGCAAGAAATAGGTTTTGAGCTAAACGATCCATAACGGATTCATACTGCTCAGGAACAACTAGCCAGCCTAGTCGCCACCCTGTCATGCCAAAAAACTTCGAAAAGCTGTTAATAACAAATGCATTCTGATCTATGGATAATGCTGTTGGTGTATCAATACCATCATACGTAAGGCCATGGTAAATCTCATCAACAACCAAATGCCCCTGCTTTGCATTAACCGCTTGAGATAATGACATTATTTCATCAGCAGATAATACCGTACCAGTTGGATTTGAAGGTGACGCCACTAGAGCCATGGCAGTATCCTCATCCCAGTTTTGATTAATATGCTCTGCCGTTAATTGAAAGTTAGAATTAGCATCAACAGCTATAGATTGTGCTTTTCCTTCAACAAAGCGTGCAAAATTTCTATTGCACGGATACCCAGGATCAGCCAAAAGTACTTTCTTGTCGCGTTCTAATAATGCACCCATCACTAATAATAAGGCGCCAGAGGCCCCTGGCGTAATAACAATGCGGTTTGGTGATATGTTTACTTGATAGTGAGTTTGGTACCAAGCAGCAATTTTCTCACGTAAATCAGGTAAGCCAAGTGCAGGTGTGTAGTGAGTTTTACCCGATTTTAATGCTGCAATACCTGCATCAATAATAGGTTGAGGAGTATCAAAGTCTGGCTCCCCTACTTCCATATGAATAATATCTTGCCCTTGCTGTTCAAGCTGCTTAGCTTGGGCAAGAATATCCATTACATGGAATGGGTTTATATCTTTTGAACGTTCCGTGATTTTCTTAAATGGCACTCGCATGTATCCGTTTTAGATCATCAACCGTGACATAGTCACCTGCAAGTTCATGTCCTGAAATAACCTTGCAATGATGGCTTTCATCACCTATTTGATCTAATACAACTGCAGCGCCTGTAAAATCATCATATTCGGTATATTTATTCATAGTGACGATTGTTGGGATATTCGCACCACATGATGAAAGTACACCATTCCCTGAATCCTCAAAAACAAGGCATTCATTTGCTGATAAGCCTATTTCTTGCAAACAATATTCAAAAATATCTGGTGCAGGTTTTTTAGCTGGCACGATATCACCAGCAGCAATGCAATCAAACCAGTCAATAGACTCTTCACCCAATGTACTCGAAAGTAGCGCAGTAACGTTAGCTGGTGTAGTAGTTGTCGCAATTGAGACTCGTAAACCCGCCTCACGAACTTCTTTTATTAAGCGGCTAACGCCAGGTCGAAGTGCAATAGCTTTATCTTCAAGCAACTTAACATAGTGTTTTGTTTTACTGGCATGCAAGCTAGCAAGTAATTCATCAATATCACCGTCATAGTTAAAACTTGTATTGAAAGGCCACCTAATACTGATCGTCCT
>CALCCU010000078.1 GCA_937900515.1 uncultured Gammaproteobacteria bacterium
CTGAGGATAACCACGGAGATAACCCCTTGAATAGGTCTTCCGAAAGCCGAGTCCGAAAGAGTACTTCACCCATCCATATAAATAGTGGCAAGGCCGTTAAAGACCATGCTGTGCTAGCTCCCCAAGCTGACGTCGAAAACAACAACCCTACTTGATAGTTTTCGGATAGAACTAAGCCAATACCACCCACAATGATTAAGGTAAACGAAACCCAGACGCCAAAAGCAAGCATCACCAGCATGGTCAGTGCCAAAATAATTGAAATAACGGTTAAATCCATGATGTCACTCCTCTAACGAAAGTTCGTTTTCGTGGGTTATATATTCAGGAGTGCGACCACGAATGGCGCTGAACCAAGCATCAAAAACAGCGAGCGTTAGAGCGATAGCGCCAATAGCAACTGACAGCTGAGGAATCCATAAAGCAACGGGAACATATCCGTATGAGACTTCATCATAAATATATGACTCGTAGACCATATAGCAGCAGGCGTACGCTACAAAAATGGATAACACTAAACTGAGAGTCAGAATAATAGCTTCTTGAACTTTACGAGGGCCAACCGCAAAGCGTTGTATAACCAAGGTAACGCGAATGTGTCCTCCTTCTCGAAAAGTATATGCAAGCCCTAAAAAAGTAGATGATGCGAGAGCAAAACCGGCAAAATCTTCAGCAGACGGCACGATAAAACCAAACAAGCGTCCTACTATTTGAGCCAGTAGTAATAAAGTAATGATGACAATACACAGCCCTGACAGCCAGCCACACAATTGATAACCAATGTTTTTAAAATTTTTCATAGCGTGTACTCTTGGCGGGAAGCCGCCTCCTCAAAGAGGAGGCAGACTGTTTACGGGTTATAGCGATCTAAAATAGCACCCACCTCTTTAGGGTCTTCGGCTTTCCACTCAGAGATCATCGTTTCGCCAATGGTTTGCAGTTCACTGATTAATTTTTCAGAAGGCTCACTAACGTTCATGCCATTTTCAACTAATAAGGCTGTATCCTTATCTGCACGCTCAGCGACTTTGCTCCAGCTCTGCTCTTGGGCATGCTTAGCCGCTTCTAAAACAATACGTTTAGTTTCTTTATCCAACCGACCAAAAGCCCGCTTATTCACGACCACAATATTTTTTGGAATCCATGCTTTCACGTCGGTGTAGTAGTTAACGTAATCCCATGCTTGGCTATCTACACCTGTTGATGGGGAAGTAATCATTGCTTGGATAATTCCGGTACTAAATGCTTGTGGGATATCAGGCACCTGAATTGTGGTGGGAGTTGTTCCCATTAAATCAGCTAACCGAGACGTGGACGGGCTGTACGCACGCATTTTAGCGCCAGATAGATCGCTCAGTTGCTCTACTGGCATTTCGGTGTACAAGCTTTGAGCTGGCCAAGCCACTGTATAAAGCAACTTCATACCACTCTTATCTAGTTGCTTTTCTACCGCCGGTTTTGCCGCCTCCCACAGCTGCTTGGCCTCATCGTATGATGTTGCTAAAAAAGGGATATTGTCATGTTTAAAAATAGGGTCTTCATTACCTAAAATCCCCATAAACACTTCCCCCATCTGTACTTGGCCAGACTTCACTGCTTTGGGAATTTCAGTATGTTTAACTAACGAACCTCCAGAGTGGACAGTAATGTCCAGATCTCCACCGGTTTTTTCTTTTATCTCTGCAGCAAAACTATACGCTATTTGAGTGGGTAAATTCCCATCCCCATAAGGCGTTGGCATGTGCCATTTATCAGCGAAAGCGGAGGTGGAAAGCAAGCTACTAAACACAAGAGCCGAAGTGAGTTTTTTCATTGTTCCTGTCCTATTCCTGTGGAGTGGTTGTCTTATTGTTGGTTATTGAGATACACCACACCCTCACCAAGGCTTAGGCATGGTAAAGCAGAAACTTAAAACACCGCCAAATCAGTATCGAGAATATCCGTCACCAGCATTTTTCCGGGAGCATGCGTAATACACAGTGGGGGTTTGGCGTTTCGGATAGCCAGCTGTGGCGTTACACCACAGGCCCAAAAAACTGGCGTCTCTCCCTCGCGTAGCGCTACAGGGTCACCAAAGTCTGGGGCGGCTAAATTGTTGATACCGATAAGGGTTGGATCCCCGAAATGTAAGGGTGCACCATGTGCCTTGGGAAATCGGGTAGTAATTTGGATAGCACGAATGGCATCTTTAGGCACATAAGGTCGCATTGTGACCACTGTATTGCCAAAAAAGCGGCCTGCTGGGACCGTAGGGATACTAGTTTCATACATTGAAACGTTCACACCTTGCTCAATGTTGCGCGGTGTCAAACCCGCTTGAGTCAACGCATGTTCAAATGAAAAAGAGCACCCTAAAACAAAAACAATAAAGTTATCTTGCCAGAGGTCTTCAATGCTTTCACGACTCTCAACTTTTTCACCGTCTCGATAGATATAAAACTCGGGAAGGTCAAAGCGCATATCGATATCAGCCCCCAACGAAGGGAGTGCATAGTTACCCATTTCGGAGACGCCAATTAGAGGGCAAGAAACAGGATTAGACTGGCAGTAAAGTAAAAATTCATTGGCGTAATCAGCAGGAAGGATAACTATATTGCCTTGCATAGCGCCGGTTGCTAAACCGCTGGTTGGCCCTCGGTGCTCCCCTTGGCGAATGGACAATCGCAAATCAGCAGTTTGTTGCAATAATGGTGTGACCGACTGAGACATATAGGTTTCCTAAATAATGTGTTCACTTCCTTGCTTATAGAGATTAAGAGTTGACGCTATAAAAAGTCTAATCGTGTTTTTTTGGGTTATTTGATCAATTTTTTTTATCGAATATCAGGATTCTTTATAAAGCTCCGCTATCTCGACCGCTATTTCTGCTGCTTTTTCAGCCACTGGGTTAAACACATCATCCGAGTAAGACGCGGTAAATTTCAAGGCGCTAGGCAGCCAAATAGAACGAATTTTATGGAGTTCTCCGGCGGCCAGCTCTTTGGTAATTAAAATATCAGGGAGGGTAGCAACACCTACGGCATCAATGGTTAAGCTTCGACATGCCGCGAGTGATGCCGAAGCAAAAAAGCGGGCTGATGGCCCCTCTAAACTACGAAACCTTTGATTAATTTCTGCGTAGGGCTTGGTGTTTCGAGCATACGTAATAATGGGCCACTGAGCTAACTCTTCCAAATAAAGCAGACGACGAGGTAGTTTTAATTGCGGGCTTGCCACCCAAGACAAGGTATACGTACACAAGTCTAAATTAACAATATTGGGTTCAGATATAGGCCCCATTAATAAGCCTAAATCAATCGAATGATCCTTAATTCCCGCAGCAATCGAACTGGTTACATCAACGGTTAGCTCTACATCAAGCTTGGGCATATCAGTATGTATTTTTGCCAAAAAAGCGGGAAGCCAGGTATTGACGATTGTTTCTGATACTCCCAAACGCAATAGCCCTGAATAGGCTGTTGAAACCTCTGCTCGACGGCGCAGCTGCTCAGATTGATACAGAATCTTTTCGATATAAGGCAGTAACTCTTTTCCTTTTGGCGTGAGCGCTATCGGACTAGAACCTCCTTCTCGTGTAAAAAGCTTAACGCCAAGCTCTGATTCAAGTGCTGAGATGCGAGCGGAGATTGCTGGTTGCGTTGTATGCATCAACTCCGCCGCTTTGCGAAAGTTACCTAACTTAGCTACCCGAATAAAAGTTTCTAAACGTTTGTAATTCACATTGAGGTCTCCTATTTACTCAGCCAGATTAACACCCTTCACATGATCGACAAGTACTGAATAGACAAGGTTTCTCTACTTAACGTCTACTATTTGGCTACTAATCTCATAGCTCCGTTTGTATGCTTGGTTTAAGATAGCTTCATGCAAAGTACAATTAATCGTCAAAAAACTGCACTGACTGTCTCGCAGCTCAACCGTGAAGCTAAGTCATTGTTAGAATCATCCTTTTTCCAGATCCGAGTGCTTGGCGAGCTATCTAGCTTTTCCCGCCCTGCATCTGGCCATTGGTATTTCACACTCAAAGATGACCGCGCACAGGTTCGCTGCGCCAT
>CALCCU010000079.1 GCA_937900515.1 uncultured Gammaproteobacteria bacterium
ACAGCAGTCTCATTTAACAATAACCATGTTAAGGCAGGCGAGCAGGTTATTAGTTTTGATGAGCTCATTGCCCTAGCCTATGTTGGGCAAATATCGTTATCGAGCACTGGCTATTACAAAACACCCAAAATTTACTATGACCGTGACAAAGCCGCTGGTCGCCCCTTTTACTACTTTGCATATGGCGCTGCCTGCAGCGAAGTCGTTATCGATACGCTAACCGGCGAGTACCGTGTTGTACGCACTGATATCCTTCATGACGTAGGAGCCTCATTAAACCCCGCTATAGACATAGGGCAGGTTGAGGGTGGTTTCATTCAAGGTATGGGCTGGCTGACCACAGAAGAACTTGTCTGGAACGACCAAGGAAAGCTAATGACGAGCGGACCAGCCAGTTACAAGATCCCCGCCATTGCCGATACTCCTCCTATTTTTAATGTAAAACTGGTAGAAAATCGGAAAAACCCTGAAGATACCGTCTTCCACTCCAAAGCCGTTGGCGAACCCCCCTTCATGTTAGGAATATCTGTTTGGTGTGCATTAAAAGACGCTGTAGCAAGTTTAGCGGATTATGCGGTTCACCCTTCTATCGATGCACCAGCAACACCAGAACGCATCCTGACGGGCATCAACAAGCTACGTCATGAGCAATCTGCCAACCAACAAGCCACGGCCGGTGGTAAGGCATGACATCGACGAGCTGGATCCAGCAACTAGCAACAATCACGGCCGCCGGCGAATCAGCGGTTTTAGTCACGGTGGCAGAACATAAAGGGTCAACGCCGCGAGAAGCTGGGGCTAAAATGATTGTCACCGCAGAGCAGTGCTACGATACGATTGGCGGTGGGCACTTAGAACACAAAGCAATTAAACATGCTCGTTTGCTTTTAGCGAATCGTGCACAGCGGTCGCAGATAGAACATTTTGCTTTAGGCGCTTCACTAGGCCAATGCTGTGGAGGCGCTATCACACTGCTATTCGAACCGATCAACCCGCCCGCGCTAACAGTCGCCATTTTTGGTGCAGGTCATGTCGCTAAAGCGCTAGTGCCTATTATCGGGCACCTGCCTTGCCAAGTAAGGTGGATAGACTCTCGTGAACACGAATTCCCGTCAATCATACCCTCCAACACTCAGCCCATTATTAGCGAGCAACTGACTGATGACGTGCAAGATCTACCTCCAAACAGTTATGTGCTGGTAATGACACACAACCACCAACTCGACCAAGCTATTGTTGAGACTGTGCTAGCTCGCAAAGACGCGCTACATCTGGGTATGATTGGATCAGACACAAAACGGCGAAAATGCGAACACCGATTGCGCCACAAAGGCTTTACAGAACAAGAGATTATGCAGTTAACTTGCCCAATTGGATTAACAAGCATTAGCGGCAAACTACCCGGGGAAATTGCCGTTTCCGTTGCCGCCCACTTGATTCAGACCTATCAACAACAGGTGGCTACTGCGTGCAAACAAGACACACAAAACACCTCTAGCCACGCCGAAATACACCACCTTGGTTAAGTGGATTTCTACTATTCTTTTAGCGAACTAAACGAGCTACTGACAAACTATGACCGATACCCAAACCGCCTACCGATCAGCATTGTTCCATACACTCGATAACCCTGCTCACCAACCAGCAGGAGAGGCTCACCAATATTTTGCTGACGGGCTATTAGTCGTCGAGAACGGCACAATAACCCACTGCGGCGACGCTGAAAGCCTTCTCAAGGTGTTACCGCCCCATATCAAGGTCGTAGAACTACCCAACAGCTTAATTACCCCCGGTTTCATTGATACACATATCCACTACCCGCAAACCGAAATGATCGCGTCTTACGGCGAACAATTACTGGATTGGCTTGAAAACTACACTTTCCCAACTGAAAAGCAGTTTAGTGATCCCGAGCATGCCCAGCGTGTAGCTTCGTTGTTTTTAGACGAACTACTGAAAAACGGAACCACGACCGCTCTGGTGTTCGGCACCGTTCACCCGGAGTCCGTTGACGCTTTCTTTAATGAAGCACAAAAACGACAATTACGGATGATTGCCGGCAAAGTTATGATGGACCGCAATGCACCAGACTATTTAACCGACTCAGCCCAAAGCAGCTATGACGAAAGCAAGCAGCTGATTGAAAAATGGCATAACAAAGACCGCTTAGCTTATGCTGTGACGCCTCGATTTGCACCCACCAGCACCCCGGAACAATTAGATGCTGCCGCCAAGCTACTTAAGCTTGCCCCAGACTTATATTTACACACCCACTTAGCTGAAAACAAAAATGAATGTGAATGGGTAGCCGAGCTATTTCCTGAAAGCCGCTCTTACTTAGACGTGTATGACCAACACCAACTCCTGACAGAGAGATCAGTCTTTGCACATGGCATTTATTTAAATGACAAGGACTGCTGCCGTT
>CALCCU010000080.1 GCA_937900515.1 uncultured Gammaproteobacteria bacterium
CGCCTGTTCAACATAGTCCCAATAAACCTTCGGGCTGGGCCAGGCGCGCCATGGAGTTAAAGGATGAAGATTCGTCGGTTTCTTACTAGTGTGCATTATTCACGTGACGTTATATTAAAAATGGCTTTATTATGAGCGTAATTACGTTTGATGAGCCTAATACTGTCATCAGGAAATACTCACGCTAAAATGTGAAGGAGCGAATATGGAAAACCGACTCTTTATGGGGCAAGCGGGTAATGTCGCCATCGATCTATTAGCTAAAATGTCTAACCGGCATGGCTTAATTGCTGGGGCAACTGGTACGGGTAAAACCATTACCATGCAAGGTTTAGCGGAGGGTTTTAGTGAGTTGGGCGTGCCTGTTTTCCTTGCTGATATTAAGGGCGATGTATCGGGTGTGAGTATGCCGGGTAAAACACATCCAAAAGTAACTGAACGTGTTGAGTTAATGCAGTTAGATGACTTTGCTTTTCAGGGCTTTCCAGTCACATTTTGGGATGTGTTTGGTAAGCAAGGTCATCCAGTAAGAACGACAATTTCTGATATGGGGCCATTGTTACTGTCTCGGTTATTAAAGCTAAACGATACCCAGCAAGGCGTGTTGTCTTTGGTTTTCCGTGTAGCTGATGATAATGGTTGGTTATTATTAGATCTGAAAGATTTACGGGCAATGCTTAAGTTTGTTTCCGATAATGCGGCTCAGTTTCGTACTTTATACGGCAATATTTCTGCGGCTAGTGTCGGGGCTATTCAGCGACGCTTAATCGGTTTAGAAGATCAGGGTGGCGATAAGCTATTTGCTGAGCCGATGTTGAATCTAGATGATTTGTTGCAAACTGATGCTGAAGGAAAAGGAGTGATTAATCTTTTGGCAGCCAATACTTTGGTTCAATCACCTCAGCTATACAGCGCATTTTTACTTTGGCTTTTATCTGAATTATTTGAGCAATTGCCTGAAGTGGGCGATCCTGACAAACCCAAATTAGTGATTTTTTTTGATGAAGCACATTTAATTTTCAAGAAAGCACCAGCGGCATTATTAGATAAAGTTGAGCAAGTGGTTCGCTTGATTCGTTCTAAAGGTGTCGGTATTTATTTTGTTACTCAAAATCCCACTGATATTCCAGAGAGTGTGTTGGGGCAATTAGGCAATCGTATTCAACATGCATTGCGTGCTTATACTGCTAAAGATCAAAAAGCGGTACGCGCTGCAGCTCAAACTTTTAGAGCGAATCCCGAGTTAGACACAGAGCAAGCAATTACTGATCTAGGTGTGGGTGAGGCGCTTGTGTCTGTCCTTGATGAGAAAGGACGACCACAGATGGTACAGCGAACATTAATCAAACCGCCTAAAAGCCAGATAGGCCCGATTACTGATATTCAACGCGTGCAGGCGATGGCCAACTCTCTGGTTGTGGGTGTATATGAAAAACTGGTGGATAGAGAGTCAGCTTATGAAATATTGGCTGAACGTACTGATAAACTGGCTAAGCAGCAGCAAGCTAAACAAGTCGAAATTGAGCGCCAAAAGCAGCTAGAAAAAGTAGAGCCTGCTAAACGTAGTTCGCAACGACAAACAGCACTGGAAGCTTTCTTTAAGAGTGCGATGCGATCGCTTGGTAGCTCAATTGGGCGAAAAATTGCTCGTGGTTTATTGGGCTCATTACTGGGTAAAAAATGATGGTTGTAAAACACTATGCTTAAACTGAAAATTCCACCTCTTCTCTATATGTTTATGATGGCGGTTGTGATGTGGCTATTAGATCAGTATTTACCCATCTATAACTTGATTGCAAGTCCATGGAATATGCTTGGCTTAGTATTCATCACTTTAGCTATTGTGGCAGATGGCGTATCACTATTGCAGTTCTTTCACATTAACACATCAATTAATCCTCTTCACCCTGATAGGGTAAATAGTTTGGTGGTAACAGGACTATACCGCTGGTCAAGAAACCCAATGTATTTAGGTTTTTTACTGGTTTTATTCGGTTGGGCTACTGTGCTTGCTAGCGTTTCGCCTTTTATTGTTTTGCCACTTTTCATGATTATTTTGACTGTGCAGCAAATTATTCCTGAAGAAATTATCTTAGAACAAAAGTTTGGTCAGGAATACCGGGATTACAAATCTGCTGTTAGGCGATGGATTTAATTAAAGACTGACATTTATCCCTATTTTTCTTAAGCATTAATCGGAATTATTTTTTGACTAAATAAAGGTTTATTAAGTTGAAAAGCATCTCAAAATCAATCGGTTTAGTAATGTATTCATCATATAAGTGAGCAAATTTTTCAATGTCATTGGCCATCGCTGCAGCGGTGACTGCAAATATTGGGATATCATCATAGCTAGAAATTGATTTTATGGCTTCTGTTAATTGGTCGCCTGTCATTTGAGGCAGGTTGATATCCATTAAAATCAAATTGTAGTTGTTGGTAAGCAGTTGCTCAGAAGCTAACTCTGCCGTTTCAGCAATATCAAGTCTTACATTGGGAAAACGTTGCTTGAAAAAAGTTATCATCAAATTTTGGTTAGCAGCATTATCTTCAATATAAAATACGCTAGTCTCAGTTGAAACTGTCAACGCAGTGCTAGAATTTTGTACTTCAGTAGAGGTTTTTTCTTTGGCTTTACTATTATATCGCTCTAGCTGAGCGGTATTCAGATCAATCCAAAATTTTGAACCTTTTCCTTTAACACTGGAAAACCCAATTGTTCCACCCATTAATTCAACTAGGTTTTTTGTGATCGCCAGCCCTATTCCAGTGCCTTCGATAGTTGAACTTTCATGGCCAAGGCGGTTGAATGTATCGAAGAGTTGATTCATGTAGGCAGGGTCAATACCAATACCAGTATCACTAATTTCAATTCTGACTCGATCGTTATCTACAGTAAACCAGTCAATCGTCACGTCACCTTCTGCATGGTTATATTTGATGGCATTACTGAGTAAGTTTAATAAGATTTGTTTTAATTTAGTATGGTCAGCATGAACATATAAACCCAGATTGGATATCACTCGGACATTGACATGGGAATCAGCTGCTATTGATTTTGTGACGCTAGCTAGTTCATATATAAACTGAGGGATATAGATAGAGGTAAGTTCTAATGTCGTTTTACCCGCTTCAATAGTTGAGAGTTCGAGTACGCCATTAATAAGTTTTAGTAAATGTTTTCCGCTATCAATAATATACCCGAGGCTTTCTTGTTGAGATTGACTCATGGGTTGTTCGTTATCTTCATTTAATAGCTGGCTAAAGCCTAAAATTGCGTTGAGAGGTGTTCGTAATTCATGGCTCATGGATGATAGAAATTGAGACTTTGCTTTATTTGCTTGCTCAGCATTAGCTTTCTCATTTACTAATGCTTGTCGAATATTTTCATTAGAGATAGCCAAGCCAATCATTTGACCAATGCTATATAACCTTTCTAAATCTGCCGTATCTAATAACGCTTCATTCTCAGGATACAACACTAGAATTCCTAGAGTTTTATTAGCGTAATTAAGAGGGATTATATATCGGCCATCATCTACAATGGCATGTTCAAACCCGTCTTGTGGATAACTATCAGGAATGTTTGAGTCACTGAAATTGTACTGGCAAATAATGTGTTTGATATGGCCGCTGTCATTTAATTCAAACAACGCGGCCTTATTTTTAATTGTAAAAACAGCATGCTGGCAAATACCGGTTAATACTTGTTTAAGCAATTGTGTGAAATCAGTTTGTTTTTGCAAGGTTTGAGCTATTTCAGCATGAAATTCAATTTCATCTTTGGAGTTTCTTAATTCTTGAGTTATTTCATGTAGTTGACGAGTGTGTTGGTTTATTAGACTGACGATTTGGCCTAATTCACCTTTATCATGACTGATGATTTCTTTTTTGGTCGCCGCTTCTTTAGAGGTGACAAGCTGAGCAGTGATGGCGGTAACGCGACGTATGAACACGAAATATATGAATAAATAAATAAGACTAATAGTTGATGCGGCTAGTATGAGTAATGGCCAGAATAAATCTTTAATTCCTTTACTTACGGCATCTCTGACAGTTGATTGAGGTACCACATTGATTACTTTCCAATGTGTGTCAGGAATTTCCGTAATTGAGATTAGGCTGTTCTCATTAAGCAAGGGCGCTTGTTCAACCTTTAATGAATGGGACTCAAAGTGCGAGGTTTGTGGCAATGATTGTTTGGGCTGTTGAATTACTGCAGAGAGTAGCTTGGCAAAGTGAGGTTTTATTTGGTAACTAGACAATGCCAATTTATTTGCGAGGGATGAATCAAATGTATCGGATTTGGGCGTCAATAATATTCTAGCTGTAAAGTCGTTAACAGCATCAAGAATAGGCTTAAACAGAATATTATGTGCTGTTAATTCTTCTAAGGTCGGGTATGGGTTATTAGCTTCCCCTTCTATAGCGTCACCATTAATTTTTGATATAAGCTTGCCAGTAATATCCACGACAAAAGTATATCCACCCAGCTTTTTAAGCCATGATGACTTCATTAGTTCATCTATACCAGAGAGGTTCATATCTACCGTCGCCACACCGAAGAACTGTTGTTTTTTGTAAATAGGAACGGTAACCGTCACCATGGGTTCAAATGAATAGGGGTCGATATAAGACCCTGACCAAATTTGTTCACCCTTAGCTTGGAATTTAGAGGGGGTATACCAGGCTTCATGTTGATAACCATTGCCTTTAGGATCGTTGTAATCATTGAAAAATTTTAAAACACGCTGTTCATCTTTTCCCCAGAAGTAACTTTGGCGAGCAACATCTGGATAAAATAAATTTGGTTCTGGCCAAACGCCGCCTCCGGCAATCAGGTGCTGGCTCGGCGAACTTTCCAGCAAATGTTTGAATAGCCTTTTGTATAGGGCATCATCGTTGGGAAGAATACTTGCAGTATTGGCTATTGAATGAGCAAGAGAATTGGCAACGGTCGTTTTTTGCCTAAGATCTTCGGCAATGGCTCTATTAGAAAGAGTGATGTTGTGCAGCTCTTGCTCTTCTAGATATTTTTTTGCAGCAGTTTCTATTATTAAAAAAGATAAAAATAAGAATAGGCCAAGGGAAAATAAAAACATGACAGGTAGTCTAAATTGTAATTTATCCCACCAGTGTGTATTTAAGTTTTTCATATGAGCCTTACTTTATACCGTATATATTTTTGCAGATAAATGTTTTTCTGAGAGGTGTATGATTCTAGATCGTTATTCATTTCAGCATTTACACTTATTCTTTAGTAAATTTACCCTGTTCACTTTCTGTTAATAATGATAGTAAATCAGCTTTAGTGAGAGATAAGGCATAACCTAAAACACCACTACCAATAATAACGTTATCAAACTGTTCGATACTACTATCAACTAGTACAGTGACTTCACTGGGCAATGCGATAGGTGGAACGGCACCGACTATATATCCTGTTGCTTCAGGCACTTCATCATATTCAGCCATGCGTAATTTACGTTCGCCTAAATGTTTTCGTAGCGTAGCCCAGTCTGCTTTACCTCCACCTGCTACTGCGAGTAATACAAATTTATTGGCTGGTGTTTTGAATAAGAGGCTACGAACAACTGAATGAGGATTTCTACCTTCTGATGTTAATAGCTCTTCTAGGTTACGAATTGGTTTTTTATCTTCACTGAGAGGAATGACAATTTCATCAAATGAGATTGCATTTTCTTGAAGAAGCGCTGTGACAGGTGATTCAATCATAGTTTGTGTCCATGGTTTAATTTAGATTATGACAGTTCATTATATTTGTTTTTATCTTGGGTTTGGCCGATTCTGTATGCGTCAATAATGCCGACAATCCAGCAGATAGATACTATTAGCGACGGGGTACCTAAGCCTTGCGATGATAATTGATAACTTAGTTCTTGAAGGGTAGGTATTGCTCCAGAATTTTGTATTTGAATTCTTAATTGCTCTGCTATTTCTGAGAGTGATGTAAAAAGAAGATAGAGCGAGAAAATAGATATAACTGTGAGGATAAGGCCTTGGATTGGTTTTTTTAGCACAAAATGACCAACCCCAGGGAAAATTAAGGCGGAAAGAAGGGCTGATTTGAGAGCATTATTCATACAATTTTCCAATTACTCGATTATTGTTGCTTTTAGATAAACGATATAGCGATATTCATCAATTTATCATTTCGCCATTGTATGGGTAAATTGTCAAACTTAGGTTTTGCCAATTAGTGAGTGTTATATTTATGTGTGGCAGTAGTTTAGCGATAAAGTGAAAGTGCTATTATTCGCTCATGAATAAACTTGTGTAGTTGAAGGGATGCTAATGACAACAGTAATACTAATGATTTTGGGCCTTGTGATTGGTGCCGCAGTAGCAGATGAGGAAGGACTAGTTATTGGCTTCTTTGTCGGTTTGGCATTTGCAATGATTACTAGTCTAAAAGGACGTGTTTTTAGCTTGGAGCAAGAATTATCTAAAGCGATAGCGTTGATTAACGATCTCAAGCCAGCAGATAAGCAAATAACCATTAAGTCTGAATCAGCCCAGCAAGCAGTACAGCCAGCTACAAATACTTCCAATGAACAGATAGTTGAGAAGCAACCTATACCTACCGTAAGTAAAGTGCAGTCATCGGAAGCTCGCATTGGTGCAAAAAATTCTGACTTGAAAAGAACAGCTTCTCAAAAAGAACAGCGAGAATCTATTCAGCGACCTGATCTTGCCGAAAAAATATTCGCAAAACTGAAAGCCTTTTTCACTGAAGGAAATGTTGTAGTGAAAGTCGGGGCTATAGTGTTATTCTTTGGCGTCGCATTTTTACTTAAATATGCTGCTGATAGAAGTGTCTTCCCTATAGAACTTCGCTTACTTGGCGTTGTTTTAGCGGGCTTAGCAATGTTGGTTTCTGGTTGGTACTTACGTGAACGAAAATTAGAATATGGACTTGTATTGCAAGGTGCTGGCTTAGGCGTACTCTATATTACGGTATTTGCAGCGGGCAAATTATATGAGCTGCTACCTGCGGGGTTTAGCATGATTATCATGCTTTTCTTGGTTGTAACTACTGGTCTTTTAGCAATCAAACAAGATGCAAAATCACTCGCCTTATTTGGTGTGGTAGGTGGCTTTTTAGCTCCTATTTTAATGTCGACTGGCAGTGGTAGTCATATTGCCTTATTTAGCTATTATGCCTTTTTGAATGTGAGTATCTTTGGTATAGCTTGGTTTAAGTCGTGGCGGTTTTTAAACCTCGTCGGTTTTATTTTTACCTTCGCAATTAGTGCGGCCTGGGGCTATGGGGATTATTCATCAGAGTTATTCGCCTCGACAGAAGCATTTCTGGTTTTGTTTTACTTCCTTTATTTAACTATTTCAATCTTATTTGCTTTCAGACAAGCACCACAATTGAAAGGCTATATAGATGGAACATTGGTATTTGGTCTGCCTTTAATTGTTTTTGCCCTACAAAGTGAATTAGTAAAACCTTTTGAATATGGTCAAGCCATTTCAGCCGTAGCGTTGGCGAGTATTTATTTGCTACTTGCTAAGTTGTTTTGGTTGCCAGAAAAGAGTGGAGTGAGGCTATTGGCTGAGTCGTTCCTAGCATTAGCAATTACTTTTGCCAGTTTGGCTATTCCACTGTACTTCGATGGCCGTTGGACTGCTGCTGTATGGTCATTAGAGGGGGCAGCATTAGTTTGGGTTGGCCTGAGACAAGCTCACTTGATTTCACGTTTATTTGGTCTAGTACTATCGGTGGGAGCTGGGTTGGTTTTTGTCGAGTCCATCGAGTCTAAACTACCTGATAGTATAGCGATCATTAATAGTGCCTTTATTGGCATGGCGCTCGTTAGCTTGTCAGCTTTATTTATTGCTTATTTGTATAACAAATATAAACGTTCTAGCTATGAGTTTGAATTGAAAATACCACTTACTATGATTATTTGGGGGCTGTTGTGGTGGTTTATAGCTGGCATCAACGAAGTTGATCGCTATGTCTCAAACAATTATGAATTCAAGGTAACGTTATTGTTTATTGCTCTGACGATGTTTGCACAAGCAGTTTTAAGTTACAGACTCAAGTGGAAAGATATTTCTGTCTCAACATTTTTGTTTACACCTATTTTATTGCTTTTAACAGCTGCTATTTGTGTTGATGATTTACTATTTGGTTCTATTAACCCGTTCGATTATTTAGGTTTTTTAGTATGGCCAGTAGCCTTATTTGTTCATATCTTACTACTCAGTCGACATGAAAATGATTGGTCATCAGCCATGGTTAATCTATGGCATGCCGCCGGTATGTGGTTCATCAGTTTAATTTCGTTGTGGGCGTTAATCGATGGGGTCAATAATGTAGTCAGTTTAAATGAAGCGTGGAATGCCAGCTTTATTAGTCTGTTGACTAGTTTACTTATTTTAGGATTTCTGCGTTGGGGGCGGAAGCTTGTTTGGCCTATACAGTATTATAATAGATCATACTATTTTGGGGGCATGATACCTATCATAACGGGCTTATTTGTTTGGCAGTTAATCGTTATGCACTATTCTGGTAACCTTCATCCCTTAAGGTATATTCCACTTTTAAATCCGCTAGATATGACTCAAATAGCTGCTGTTGCAGTGATCGTGGTGTGGTGTGGTTTTGTTGAGCGAAAATGGTCATTATTTCCTTCACAGTTTATACCTGGTTTCTTGGCTATAATGAGTTTTATTTTAGTTAATATTATCATTGCCCGAACCGTCCATAATTTTGCTTATATTAGCTACTCAGGTCATAGTATGCTTCATTCTGGGGTATTCCAGACCGCTATATCAATTGTCTGGAGTATCATTGCTATGGCATTAATGGTTATAGCTTCTAGGCAGTTATCTCGTCAATTCTGGTTTATTGGGGCGGGATTGTTGGCCTTGGTAGTGGTTAAATTATTTTTCGTGGATTTAGCTGATAGTGGCTCTATATCACGTATTATTTCATTCTTAGCTGTAGGTGGTTTAATGCTCGTGATTGGTTATTTATCGCCTTTACCTCCGAAGATCGAAAGTGAAAATAAGCTTGTGTAGTGAATTCAAGTAGTATCAAATAATTGTAATGTGACCTTAAGTTAGCTGGGTTTAGGTCGATTAAATATGTGATACTGCACTATTAATATAATCAACAAGGATAATCCGTGAGTCAGAGTGAAAAATTATCACCGAAAGAATACGTACAAAATTGTAAAAAAGCAGCTGATAAAGGCAATGTGATAGCTCAAAATACCTTGGGGTTTTTATATTTAAACGGACAAGGTGTGACTCAAGATTATAAACAAGCTGTGAAGTGGTTTCTTAAAGCAGCTGAACAAGAATATCGTGATAGCCAATATAATTTGTCAGTGATGTATAAGCTTGGGCAAGGGGTTGAGCAAGATCAAGCGGAAGGCCTAAAGTGGTTAACAAAAGCTGCAAAATATGGTCACCCAGCAGCTCAAAATAGCTTAGGTGACCTTTACTACCAAGGTAAAGAAGTTGAGAAAGATTATATCTCTGCTTATATGTGGTGGTGGTTAGCAGAGAAAAATGACTTTGAAAATATAGCCCATAAGAAAATTGAATTGGCTAAGAAAATGACTTTGCAAGATGTTAAGCAGGCAGAGCAGTTGGCTCGTCAGTATGGTAAGCACTAGTATAAACTCTAAATAAAGCTTTAGATGAGGGTTATTCATGGCAGAAAATGATGATGAAGAGCTACTAGAAGAAGGTATTGATAGTAGTGAAGGGGCTGATGAAGATTCAGAAGATGATGATTCTCCCAAAAAGAAAGGTCTCTCAAAACCCTTACTGATAAAGATAGCTATTGGTGTTGGTGTTGTTTTAATTCTTGCCGGTGCTGCATACTTTTTTTTAGGTTCATCTGATGAAGAAGTTGTAGTAGATGAGGCTGACACTATAGAGCAGGATGCAAATGAGCTAGGCACTGAAAACTCTGGGGAGATGCCTAAAGAGCCAATGAGCGATGATGAAAATACAGCGGTTGAAGACTTAACTGAACGGTCAGTTGATACGTCAGATAATGAAACTCAGGAAACAATAACTGATGTCATTGATAGTGAAACTGAAGAAGTAATAACTGATGCTACTGATATTGCATTACCAGATTTGCCAGGCGATGTGGAAGAAGACTTGCCTAAAGATAGTCCTGCAGAAGCAGCTGAAAATCTCTCACCACAAGCAGAGGCTGAAGCGTTAGTTGCCGCTGAGATAAAAGCAGAAGAAGAGGCTGAAGCCATGACTGCAGAGGAGAGGCAGAAAGAAGTTGAGGCGATAGCTGCTAAGTTAAGAGCTGAGCGATACAAAAATGTATATGAAGCGGAGTCTAGGCCTTACCCTTGGACTCGTCAGTCAAAGCCTTACCCTAAACCGGAACCGAAATGGGGTGACTTTGACCGAGCTTCAGAGTAATAAATAGCTTATGAATCTAAAGTGATTCTAATTTACGTAAATTGACTACACATAGGAAAAAAGAATGACAACGTGGTACTCATTGGATGTTGATGATGAAAAATTGATGCAGCGAATTATGGATGCATTTATGCCTAAATATGTCGGCGCTGGCCGCCCTTTAGGCATGGCGTTATTTTCATGTAAGAGTGAAGACGAAAACAAATTAACTGTTTACTTCACGCCTAAGGCCGTGAGCCTAGCCATGCAATTTGGTGCTAGCTCATGTGGCGATAGCTTTGTTGATAAAGAGCTATCTCTATTAGTCGGTGATGAAGGCAGTATTGATTACCTTTTCCCTGAAGCAGACAAGCACTAGCGCTAGAGGTTCATCAGCCTGCTTTAGGTTGATGAATTGCCAGAAATTGTGACTCCATTTCATCAATAGGTAGTGGTTTACTGAATAAATATCCTTGGTAATAACTACAATTGTTTTCTAATAAGAATTGTCGTTGCTCTACTGTTTCCACACCTTCTGCAATCACCTCGAGATCGAGACTGTGAGCCATGGCGATGATAGTGCGGACAATTGCTTTATCATTATCATCAGTACTAATATCTCGAACAAATGATTGATCAATTTTTAATTGATGTAAGGGTAATACTTTGAGGTACTGTAATGAAGAGTAACCAGTACCAAAATCATCTAATGAGAATTTGATTCCCAGTTCACCAAGGTTAGACATTATGGTGATTAGGTGCTCCATATCATCTGCTAAGAGGCTTTCAGATAGTTCTAGTTTCAGGCCTTGGGGATTAATATTATGGCGCTTTACAATTGACTTCACTTGCTGTTCAAATGATTTTTGAGAAAACTGCTGGTAGCTGACGTTAAGCGATAATGAGAGGTGTTTGGTGTGTTCAGATTGCTGCCATAACTTAAGTTGAGCACAAGCGGTCTCTAGTACCCATTCACCAATTGGTAAAATTAACCCCGTGTCTTCAGACAGCGGGATAAATTTTACCGGTGAAATCATGCCTTGCTCAGGATGGAACCACCGAATTAATGCTTCAGCCCCCACAGTAGTGCCATCAGCATCAGTCTGCACTTGATAAAATAGCTCAAATTGTTTTTCATCAATTGCTTTGCGTAATTGTTTTTCTAGTTGTACGCGTTCATTAATTACTTCTTGCATATAGGGATTGAAAAAACGCAAAGTATTACGTCCAGATGTTTTTGCTTGATACATTGCAATATCAGCATGTTTTAGCAGCTCATCGACACTTTCGCTATCATCATTGAACATACTAATACCTATACTTGCCGTGCAGTCATAACTATGTTTTTTAAGCTGGTATGGGCGCATAAGCTCTGAGATGATTTTGTTACTCGTTATCTCGGCTTTTGATGCTGCAACTTCAGGTAGCGAAGAGATATCTTCTAAAAGAATGATGAATTCATCCCCACCCAATCGAGCCACAGTGTCAACTTTGCATGTACACGATAAAATTCGTTTAGAAACCTGAGAAAGTAATAAATCCCCTATATCATGACCAAGGGTGTCATTCAGTGTTTTAAAGTGGTCAAGATCAAGAAACAGTAGCGCGCAATATCTGCCATTTCTAGTCGCTGAGGTAATGGCATGTTTGAGTCGATCATTGAGTAATCGGCGGTTAGGTAAATGAGTTAAGTAGTCATAGAAAGCAAGGTTCTTTATTTCTTCAGATGCCGCGACACTATCAGTCACATCCCTGAAAGATGCGACGTAATTGGTGATGACCCCAAAATCATTTTTTACGACACTCAGTGAAAGTCGTTGAGGATAGATTTCACCATTTTTACGTTTATTCCAAACTTGCCCATCCCAGTTTCCTTGTGCGTTGATTTCTTCCCACATCTGAGTATAAAAATCGGAGTCGTGCTGACCAGAGCTTAATATGTTGGGGTTCTTACCTATAACTTCATCTGCACCATAGCCAGTGATCATTGTGAAGGCTTGATTAACGCGTAGAATATTATTTCGATTGTCAGTGATCATTAGCCCTTCTTGTGATTCTAGAGCTGTTGCTGCAATTTTTAGTTCGGTATTTGCTTGGTTTTGTTCAATGGCTATACTTGCTAGTGCGGCGATCTTATCGACGTCGTTCACTTCACTTTGAGTGGGAGTGTGAATTTTTCGGAAGTAACATGTAAATGTTCCAAGTAGCTTATCGGTGCTAGATAATATTGGAAATGAGCTACATGCCACCAAGCCGGCTTTCTTAGCGAGTTCTTTTAATGGTTCTGAAGAATCATCATTTTGTATATCACTAATAATGCATTTTTCTTTAGTCATGGCTGCGGAAGTACATGCTCCCACAGTATCATTTATATTGATTCCTTCAATTGCAGTTCGATAGAAGGTTGGCAAGTTAGGGGCAACACTATTGTTTAAATACTGGCCGTCATGATCGAGCATTAAAATACTGCATATCATTTCAGGGTTCTGTTGTTCGTGAGCTTCAATAAGAGAGTAGAGAACTGTTTCCAATCGTTCTCCTTTAGCAAGTAGTTCAAGTATAGAAGCATGTGACTGCTCACGCTGTTCAATTATTTCGCGCCGTTTTATTTCTTTTCTGAGGCGGTATATCCAAAAAATAAATATAAAGAATAAAAGAAAAGAA
>CALCCU010000081.1 GCA_937900515.1 uncultured Gammaproteobacteria bacterium
GTAGAGGAACACCGCGTAAATTAGGAGCGAATGGAGAAGAACAGAACAAAGTGGTGTATCGACTTATTGATCCTGAGCAATACCGAGATCAGCATGTGTTAGTTGTTGGTGGTGGTGATAGTGCTCTTGAAGCGGCAATAAGTATTGCTGAGCAGCCTGGTACGACAGTCACCTTGTCATATCGGAGCCCTGCATTTTCGAGAGCGAAAGAAAAAAACAGACAAAAAGTAACGGCGCTAGCAGAACAAAATCAGTTGCAGGTGTTATTAGAATCAACCGTAGATTTGATTGGTAAGGATGATGTTACCATTCAACATAAAGATGAGAAGTTAACGCTGCCGAATGAGGCTGTGATTATTTGTGCTGGAGGTATTTTGCCAACAGGATTCCTAAAAGAAATAGGAATCAAAGTTGAAACAAAGCATGGCACTGCCTGACTTTTTATTCGTCGCCCATTAATATTGAGTAATCTATTTCCTACTATGAAACAAATCATTCTATTGCTTATTTTTCTGCCATTATTCACTGCAAATTGCTATGCAGAAGATCCTAATCCTAGTGATGCACCTGAGTTTAAGGACGTTAAACAGGCGATAAGAGATCGTGATTATAAAAAAGCGATGTCGATTCTAGAGCCTTTGGCAGCAAACAATAATAGCCAAGCACAGTATGAACTTGGTTCGTTTTATCGAAATGGACGCGGCGTTAAACGTGATGATGAAGCTGCATTTAAATGGTTTGAAGCAGCAGCACAGAACGGTCATGCAAAAGCTGAATATAATTTGGGCATGATGTACGAGAAAGGCTGGGGGATTGTTAGGAACAGACAGCTTGCAGCACAATGGTATAGTAAAGCTGCCCAGCAAGGTCACCGTTTAGCACGGAAAAAGTTAGATTCCGGTTTAATCTCAATACAAGCAAATAAAGAAAAGGATGAGAAGGGATCAATACAAGACTATTTTCGACATAGTGTAACCAGAAATGACATTGGTTTAGCCTTAGTTTGTTTAGACAAAGGTGCGAATATTAACCAGCCCGATCAATATGGTAAAACGGCATTGATGGATGCCAGTGAACAGAACTTACCGTCAATGGTTGAGTGGCTGTTATCAAAAAAAGCAAATACACAGTTAAAAGATAATTTTGGTGAAAATGCCTTAATTATGGCAGCTAAAAATAGTCATACTGATGTTGTATCGGTACTGCTTAAGCAAAATACCGGAATTAATGAAACAGATAAGCATGGAAATACACCGGTGCATATTGCTTCTTCGTTAAAAGACTCAACAATATTGAAGCAATTAATTAGCTACAAGGCTAATTTGAATCTTAGAAATAAGAAGGGTGAGACAGCGTTAGATATTGCTGAGGAACATAAGTTGAAACAGCATGCTCAACTGCTCCGGAAACATCATGCAAAGAGAACAGCCGTAAAAAAACAAGACAACTCTGTCCCCTTATCAGTTTTGACATCATTAGATAATGATACTGATTCAAAAAATAATGTGTTTGCCAGTTGGACGCCATTGATGATTGCAACTGAGCATGGAGAGCTTAAGTCTGTGAAAACTTTATTGGCTGCTGGGGCTGATATTAATGTACAAAATAATCAAGGCAACACAGCTTTACATCTAGCTTTAGATCGAGGGCATGCGGATATTGCTAATGTATTGATTCAGCATAGAGCTAAGCTTTCATTAGAAAATAAACGGGGCGAGACAGCATTGCTGCTTGCAGCGAAGCAGGGTCGTTTAGTACTGCTTAAAAAATTGTTAGCTAATAAAGTTGAAGTTAATACTCACGACCATCTTGGCAATAGTCCACTATTTTGGGCTTTAACGAATCAACATATCCCGATTGCTGAGCTTCTGATAAGCCACCATGCAAACGTTAATTTTCTTAATAAAGATAAGCAAACAGCCTTGATGCTCAGCGTGAAACTCAAGAATTTAAAGCTTACTCAACACTTGCTAGCCAATAAAGCCCATGTTGATACGCTTGATAGTAAGAAGCATTCTGCTATTTGGTACGCGATTGATAACGCATGGTATGAAGGAACAAAACTACTGCTTAAGGTGGGGGCAAAACACGATGTTAAAGATGATGGTGGATTCACGTCTTTAGCTCGGGCTACCTATTATGGTAATGACAAGATAGTCGAGTTGATATTAAACCAGGGTGGTGATGTGAATGTTAAAACAAATGATGGAAATACGCCGCTTATGTTATCTGTGTTAGCTGACTGTAGTCGTTGTGTTGAACTATTATTAAAAAAGGGAGCATTGGTTAATAGCCAAAATAATAAAGGTGATACGGCATTACTCTTGGCTGTGAAAAAAGAGAATTTGCCTTTATCTGAGTTATTGTTGAAGCATAAATCCAGTACGATGCTGCGTAATTACCAAAAGAAGAACGCTTCGATCTTAGCCAAAGAGTCAGGCAATGTTAAATTGATAGCGCTTCTAGACGAATTTAGTATGACTAAAACTTGGTTGAAGAAGGTCCTCGACTGAGAGTCGATCTAATTAAACACATAAGCAAGTGAAAATCCACCACCAACATCAGGTGTGTTTTCACTCAGACCTTCGATTAAATAGCCTTGTAGTTTCCAATTTTTATCTAGTTTGTGGCTCAAATAGGCCGATAGCTGTCGAGTTGTCGAACGGTTTGGTGCCGTTTTGTCTTTTAAATAAAGATCTACACCCATACTTGTTTTCTGTGACAGTTTATAGGATAAGCCCACTGAACCATAAAACACGTCATCTAATATATAAGCACTTGGGTCACCATAAAATTTTCTTCCTAAGGTAGCGTAAGGTGTGAAATCACCCATTAATTTATAAACACCAAAAGAAAGTGAATAATCTGTTTTGCCGGTGCCAAGATTTTTATTTTCATCCGCTGTGCCAAATTTAACTTTACCAGTGACATCGATCAGTGTTTTTAGTTTAGGTGAATAGAACAGTTGGTAGTTGGAAGCTAAGGTTATATCACCTAGACCTTCGCTGGTATCTTGTTGAAGACTAACAACTTGATTTACCTGACCAATATTTCTAATTACATTTTGAGGGCCAGTAATTTTTATATAAGGAACCGTCAGTTTAATATTCCACCTATCTCGATTGTATTTCAATGAGATAGGGGAGTAGACCATTTTG
>CALCCU010000082.1 GCA_937900515.1 uncultured Gammaproteobacteria bacterium
GTCTATTGGCTTCAAACTGATTTTGAACTTGCATAAAAATAGGTGATGAGGTCTTAGTCCGCCCTGGAGAAAAAATTCCTGTGGATGGCCAGATTGTAGATGGAGAAAGTGCTGTTGATGAATCGATGCTCACAGGTGAGTCATTACCAATAGTGAAACGCCTGACCGATAATGTTGTTGCGGGAAGTATTAATGGCGAAGGTGCTTTTACAGTAAAAGTGCAGCAAGTTCTCCGAAATACTGCCTTATCAAAAATTGTGGCATTGATGGAAGATGCTCAGGCATCAAAAGCACCGATTCAATGTGCTGCCGATAGAATTGTTCCATGGTTTGTAGTGATTACGCTTAGCTTAGCGGCAATAACATTTGTCTATTGGCTTCAAACTGATTTTGAACTTGCATTACTAGCCGCTACATCAGTGCTGATAATTACTTGCCCCTGTGCATTTGGACTTGCAACGCCAATGTCTGTAGCTGTAGCTACAGGGGTGGGGGCAAGTAGAGGGATCTTGGTGAAACAAGGTGCTGCATTAGAGTTAATGTCTAATGTAACTCATTTTGTATTCGATAAAACGGGAACGTTAACTGAAGGCAAGCTTAGTGTGGTCAAAACGATTTGCTCATCAGAATATACATCCCAGCAATTACTCAAAATTGCAGCATCAGTCGAACAAAATTCTGAACACAGTATTGCTCATGCTATTTGTGAGGAGGCCACGCTGAGAGCAATAGAAACAAGACCTGTATCGCAGTTTAAATCTTCCCCTGGCCAAGGCGTACAAGCTATAGTTGATGGTAATGAGATTAAAGTTGGAACAGCTGTGTGGTTATCACAACAAGGTATTGCACTGCAAGCAGACTGGAATGAGCAAGCTAAGCAGTTGGAAGTTGAAGGTATAAGTTGTGTTTATATCACCGTTAATAGAACGATTTCTGGCCTAATAGGTTTGGCTGATGAACTTCGTTCTGATGCTCTTGAAATGATTCAAGGCCTACAAGAACAAGATATTGATATAACGGTTCTTAGTGGTGATAGGAAAGCTGTGGTCTATGCTGTGACTAAGGCTTTTGGCGATATTAATCGTTTTGCTGAAGTGTTACCAAAAGATAAGGCTGATACCGTTAAGAATTTGCAAAAAAATGGTGCTGTAGTTGCAATGGTTGGAGATGGTGTGAACGATGCACCTGCTTTAATACAAGCAGATGTTGGGATTGCGCTAGCAACAGGTACAGATGTTTCGATAGAAAGTGCAGATATCGTGTTATCGCACAACGAACTTCACAAAGTTACTGAATCAAGGCAATTAGCAAAGCGTACGTTACGCACGGTGAGGCAGAATATTGTATTATCTATTACTTACAATATCATTATGGTGCCGCTTGCCATGATGACTATGGTTGATCCCTTTGTCGCAGCACTTACTATGCCTATTAGTTCTTTATTGGTAATAGCCAACGCAGCTAGGATCAGAAGGTTATTTAAATAAGGTAAACAATAATGGAAGTAATATATGGTTTGTTACCAGGCATGCTATTACTTGGAATTGTAGGTGTCGTTATCTTTTTCTGGGCAGTCAGAAGTGGTCAGTATGATGATCTCGATGGTGCCGCTCATCGAATTTTGATGGATGATGATAATGATAAACCTGAAGTTGAGAACGAAGAACATAAAAATGACTAGGTATAAGTTTCTACAGAGTCTAGTCGCTGCATATTTACTAAGTTGCTCTCTAGTAACCTTTGCAAGTGAGAGCATCAAAGTTGGTATGACCGCGGCATTAAGTGGTTCATCGGCCGCACTGGGCAATAATTTGCGTAGTGGAATCGAGAGTTACTTTAAATTAGTTAATGATGCCGGTGGCGTTCAAAATCGTCTGTTAGAGTTTAGAGTTCTTGATGATGGCTATGAGCCAGAGCGTGCAGCACATAATATGCGTACCTTAATAGATGGCGGTGTTGATGCTGTTCTAGGCAATGTGGGAACACCAACGGCTATTGTGACGGCACCAATAGCTAAGTCGAAAAAAACCTTACTGTTTGGAGCTTTCTCTGGTGGCGATGTATTGAGAAGTACGCCTGCTAACCGATATATCATCAATTACCGTCCTAGCTACGCTGAAGAAACCCAAGAAATAATCAATGGCTTACTTCAAGTAGGTATTAAGCCAGATGAAATAGCATTTTTTTCGCAGCGTGATGGTTTTGGTGATGCTGCCTACCAAGGCACAATTAATGCGTTACAGCGACATGGCTTCTCTCGAGTATCTACTTTAGTTCATGGTAGATATACCAGAAACTCTCTGAACGTAGAAGGTGCTGTTGCCTCTATACTAGATGCTCCTACCATGCCTAAGGCTATTATTATGGCGGGTAGTTATGCTCCCTCAGCAAAGTTTATTAATTTGCTACAGTCAGAGCTTCCGGACATCTGGTTTATGAATCTCTCTTTTGCATCGACTTATTCCTTAAAAGCAGAATTGGGGGCTGTGAGTGATCGAGTAGTTGTGGCTCAGGTGGTTCCTCAGTTAAATTCATCACTGCCGATTATTAATGAATTCACTGATGCGTTAGATAAGTTGAACGATAAACTTATTCCAAATGAAGTCTCTTTAGAGGGGTTTATTATTGCTAAAATTTTCCACAAAGGTTTGCAAAATATTGAGGGTGATATTAATAAAGAAAGCATCATTGATGGTCTAGAATCATTGAAAAATAAAGATATTGGCTTGAATGTGAGTATTAATTTTAGTGAAGAAGCTCACCAAGCTATGCATCAAATATGGTTGACACGAATACAGCAGGGGGAAGTCAAACCATTTAGCTGGAAAATGATGTACGAAGAGAATAAGAGTGTTACTAAACATGAGTAGGGGGCGTAGAAATGTTTAGAGCATGGAGTATAAGTAGTCTTCTTAAACTGTGGGCTTTCGCTACTATATTCGCAATTATTGTCATTTCTTCAGTAGCCATTTATACCAATAATATTTTCTCAAGTAGTCAAAGTAATTTGACTGAAAAAGTGTTGCCTATTGAAAATGCGAGTCGACAAATAAATGCTGTCGCATCGTCTTTCATTACACGTCAAAAACAAGTGATAGCCTCTCGTTCGGTTGAATCAATATCTGATTTAAATAACCTTCTGATCCTAGCTGCGTTGG
>CALCCU010000083.1 GCA_937900515.1 uncultured Gammaproteobacteria bacterium
CAAACGCCCCTCCAACAAAAGGGAGCGCGTTTTTCCACTCCTTATTTTGATAAGGCATTTCAGAGCCTTGCATCCAATGAAACCAATAGTTAATTAAATCCTGATCACCCAAGTTTTCATACTTCTTTCGATGTTGCTGACAGATAAAAGCCATAACATTCTCCCTGTCGGCTAACTGGCTATAACCAGCGGCCTTGCTTGCGTTGGGTGTGGAATAACATCCACCACCGTGTTATAAATCCTGCTCAATAATGCTGGCTGCAATACCTCTTGTGGCTGCCCTTTTGCCTGTACGCTAGCTTGATCCATAAAGACTAATTCATCGGCATAGCTGGCCGCCAAATTCAGGTCATGCAATACCGCTAGCACCCCTACCCCTTGACGTGTCAGCTCTTTAACTTGACGAAGAACCTGGTGCTGATGACATAAATCTAACGCGGAAGTAGGCTCATCCAACAAAAAGTAGCGAGGGCCTAGCCCCGTGTCTTCCCACAATTGCGCTAATACACGCGCCAAGTGCACACGCTGCTTCTCACCACCGGATAAAGAGGGATAGGCTTGATTAGCCAAATGCGTTAAATCAACACGCTCTAACACGTCGGATACAACCGTCATATTATGCGGCGTACTCGTCAAATGAGGTAAGCGTCCCATCAGCACGACTTCTTCAACAGAAAACGGAAAGTTAAGAGAAGATTGCTGTGGTAGCACACCCAAAACACGGGCACGCTGGGCGCTATTCCAATGATGATACCGTTCTCGGTTTAGTGACAGCTCGCCAGAAAAGCCAGTATATTCACCTGCCAGTACCTTGAGCAGAGTCGACTTCCCTGCCCCATTAGGCCCCATTAGCGCTATCATTTTTCCGGGCTGCACATCAATCGACACATCAGACAGTAAACGTTTAGTACCTACCATGAGGTTGATACGAGTAGCCGACAGTTTCATAAAGCATTCCTTATCTGGCCGCGGCCAGATCTGTTATAGCGCGCCATGTTGGCCTCGATAAATAATCAAACCAATAAAGAAAGGCCCACCAATAATGGCAGTAACCAAACCGATAGGGATTTCAGCTGGGGCTAAAAATGTACGCGCGATCATATCCGCGACCAAAAGAAATAGCGCTCCAGCTAGTGCACTGGCGGGCAGTAAATAACGATGGTCAGGTCCCAATGTCATGCGAACTAAATGCGGAATCACAAGGCCTACAAATCCGATCATGCCAGATATCGCGACTGCCACTCCAACGGCCATCGCGCTGAGTGAAATCAAATGAAAGCGGACAGACTGAACATCAACCCCCAAATGGCCAGCCTCAGCCTCACCTAATAACATAGCGTTTAAACGCGAGGAGTAGCGCATCATCAACAGACAAGCAGGTACTATTAAACTAGCAGCAGCCATGACTACGCCCCACGTTGATCCACCTAAGCTTCCCATTTGCCAGAAAGTGAGCGTACGTAATTGAGTATCATCAGCAAAATAAGTAATAACCCCAACGCCCGACATTGTAATAATACCAATCGCAATCCCCGCTAGAAGCAAGGTTGATATAGACATACCCAATGACGAAGTGGCTATACGTGCTACTAACAAGGTCACAACTAAACTACCGATAAATGCAGCAAACAATAACGCATAGCTTTGTAGCCAAGGGGGTAAATAAGCGATAAAAGACTGGCCAAAAACAACGACAGCGACCGCAGCTAATGCCGCGCCACCTGAAACTCCAATCAATGCAGGATCGGCCAATGGATTACGAAAGACACCTTGTATAGTGGCGCCACTGACGGCAAGAGCTGAACCCACTAACAGCCCTAACACCGCCCGCGGCAAACGAATAGATTCGATAACTTGAGCCGTGGTTAACGACGGTGTGTTATCGAACCCTAAATATGAAAGCAACAAGGACACAACATCAGCAAAAGGAATAGAAAGGGCACCCGTCGCCAAGGACATAACAAATGCAAAGACTAAACCAATGGCTAAAACTATAATCCAGCACTGACTCTTCCAAGCACGTCCCTTAGACAACGAAACACCGGTGGAGATTGATGCCTTCTGATAGCTAGTCATCTGCCAGCCCACTCTTTGCGGACACTAAAGCCTGACCGGAATACAACGCCTTATTCAACGAATCTATAGCTAAGCCAGTTCTCGGACCTAACCCCAGCAGCATCATGCCATCCATTGTAATTAAGCGCTGATCGCTAGCCGCTGGCGTTTGATTAAAACCCGGCTTTAAAAATAAAGTATCTGACGTAACCTGAGGGTTGCGACCTTCCATCATCAACACCACATCTGGTACCATCTCGACTAAAGCTTCAGCAGAAATAGGTTTAAACCCGTCAAAGCCGGACGCTGCATTTACCCCACCGGCTAGGTTAATCATTAAATGAGCAACCGTTTCGGAGCCTGCCACCATAGGGCTACGATCACTAAAACTCAGCACAAATAATACTTTAGCCGGCTTTTCCGGCAGAGGGCGGTTCATTGCCAATTCTATTTGCGTTAAAACTTGGGCCCACAGCGCTTTACCTTGATCTGGAATACCAAGCTGCTCAGAAACACCCAAGATTTTTTCTTTTACACTGGCCAGTTCAGGAGCAGCGCTGTAGTTTTGCAGCTGAATACCGGCTTGTTTCAACTGATCAATAACAATCGCTGGCCCGCTATCGTCAGTCGTCAAGACCATGTCCGGCATTAAAGACATAACCCCTTCCACAGACAAAGCTCGTTTATAGCCTATTTGAGGAAGCGCTTTAGCTTCGCGCGGATAAGTAGATGTGGTATCGACCCCGACCAAGTGTGATCCATAGCCCAGAGCATAAACAATTTCAGTCAACGATCCATCTGTTGAAACTAAGCGCTGCGGCACTTCAGGCTCACTTGATTGAAGGCCTGAATCATCCGCCAAAACGGACGTTCCAATCAGGTGCAAACACACAAGAAAAGTGGCTAAATATCGATTAAGCATACAAACCATTACATGCCACCGTTACTTAATGCACTTTCAGCAAGCCGACGCCATTGCGGATTTTCAGCCATACCTTCTTGGCGCACTCCAAAAAACTGAACAAGCAATATCCCCGCTTTGTCATAAAACTCCAGCGAGGTCACCACTCCATCGCGCGTCGGTTTACGCACCAACCACCCCGAAACAAGCTCGGTTGTTAACAAGTGCAAATTGAACTCGCTATCCAATACATTAAGCCACAGGCCTATTCGCTTAATATTGTTCACAACACCGCTGTGGATTTGAATATTTCCATCGTTACCCACAAAACACATAATAGGGGTTTGTTGTGTAGCCGCTTGCACAAGTACTTTTTCTAAAGACTCAGGTTTGAAAGGAACCGCATACAACTCACCCACTAGCCGCAGTGATTGCTCTCGCGCTACTTCATGCTTGCGCAACAATCGCATAAACTGATGCACATCTGTTAATGCACTCCAGTCTTCCTGCAGCTGACCAACATCAACTTGATCATCAGGTGTAGGAGGCTCAGCTGGTAACTTACACGCGAACGCGATAGGTGTATTTTGTTGCTCTGATTTAAAGCCTTGGATGATATCGAAATAAGCTTGGGTATTACTTTCTGGTTGCAGGTAGATCTTTTGAATAGCCTCGCCATAACGATCAAAAAACTGAAGGCTATATCGATAAACACCTTTCACTAATTCACAAACGGCATAGCCACAATGCCATTGCGATAAAATGATACGCAAATCAATTTTGCGATCATTACTGATGACCAGCCCCATCGACCCTTTAATGGAAACGTTATCGTATATACCTTTACGCTCATGCACCGCGCCGCTATTGCGGGTTAATGACATGATGTAGCCCAGCTCAGGTAACGTATAAATCAAATCGGAGAACGCTTGATTCAATCGTATACGGCCAACGCCACATGAGTGCTCTATTAACTCAGCTTCTGATACCGATAACCGTTCAGCGATGTCGCGTCTTCGCAAACCGGGCTCTGATTGCACAAGCGCTTTATAGGATTCACTGATTACTGAGCTGATTTCAGCCTCAGCCTGAAAGATAGCAACTGGCATACCCATGACTCACCCTCTCCAAATACGATGCAAAAGTGGCATTCAATCTAACAACGAGATGTTCACATTAAGCAAAACCACTAATTAATGAGAACTATACTCATTTGCATTATCATTGCAATATTATTTCACCGTAAACCATGCCTCTTTTACATCGCTAACTCCTGATGCAAAGCCACTCATAAAATAAATAATCAAACAATTTATTGA
>CALCCU010000084.1 GCA_937900515.1 uncultured Gammaproteobacteria bacterium
TTACTTGGCAGATTTTCTGGTGATGATGGCTGGACAGGTACAAACGAATCATTAACGATAATACCGCCAGTTGTAGTAACAATCGTTGAACTGATGACATTTAAATCACCAACAGACGTTGGATATTGATTGATGGCCTTTCCAAAGTCGCCAAATTCATAGACAACTTCATTACCGATTATTGACGGTATGAAATCGTGGGCGTTGACGCTGAGAGGAATTAACGCGAACGCGGCTAGTAGGTGCTGCGCGCCCACTAGCCACGTCCTGCATTAATTGTTTTGGTTAAGAGCCAAAGAGGTAATAACAAAATTTGCAGTAGATTAGTAAGCCAATCGAATAGTGGCTTACGCTGGAAATACCGTCCGTCAATATGCCAACGTGATAGAACGCTATAAGTTGCCCGAAAATCAATTTCTTTTTCTTCATGGATGAATTTATCATCCGAGAATACCTGTCTTGTGTCGTAGGCTTCATAAAGGTCATGACCGCGGTATGTCCACCGGTCTGTTAAATAATCCTGCTCAGAATCGCCATAGTAGACTTTTGCAGTGTGGACTTTCGGCATGGTCACACGTAGACCGGTTACGTACTTAATAAGGTTTGATAAGAATGGGATTTTCATACGGTCAAGCCTGCGACATACCACTAAATGCTCACAAAGGGTCATTTTAAGCTGTTTGTCGATGATGCTGATGTCTTGAACGATAAAGAGAATATCCCAGCCACGCTTGCGAGCGTGGAGCATCCAATCAACAAAGTTTACCCGTTCTTTATCATTCCATGATCGTGCATTGAGCCATGTTCCACATTCATCAAGAATTATCAGGCCAAATGTTGATTCATCAAATTCCTCTGAGCCATAACCTATCAATTCTAGGTCTGAGATTCTTGGTTTATCAGGCAAGCGATAAAAGCTGGTTTTACTGCTTCGCTTAGTTAGCTTTTCAACATTTAGATCGAGATTGGTTGCCACCTTTGCGCCACGCTGTAAATAATCTTTGGCCTTGCCAACGGTAACAAGCGTTTTTCCGCTTCCGAGTTTGCCTGTTATAAAGTAAACGGCCATTAGTTGCTGGTTAGCCTGAACGCTAGGATATTGCGCCAGTACACATAGATAATTGATGCTGTGTGTGCTGTGATGATTGCGGTGATACAGGACGAGACGTTAGATGGTAAAAGACCTAATCCGAATAGAAACGCGCCAGTTGGCACGATACTGGTAATGGCATTTAAAGCAGCATCAATCGCTACCTTGAATGTAACCATTAGGCCAGAAAGAACAGTTATAGCAGCGGCAACCATTGCGATTTTTTTGGTAAGAAATCCACCGAAAAAGCTGGCAATACCAGTTAAAAGAGAACCAAGCCAAAGCGCGATAGGCATTTTATGTATTCCTCATGGTGCGAACATAAATGTAATACAGACCGAATGCCGTTAGAACATAGATTAGAAATGCAAACATTGGGCGTAGATCTGAATCGTAGTATTCGCAGAATGCTTCAAGTGGTGCGAAAGTTTCGGAATGGTAGTTAACGCTGAACTGCATAGGGTTACAGGTGCCGCCCTCATACATATTGAGAGGGTTAAAGTTTAGTAAGTCACCGGTAATATCATCATTACCAACTGCATCAATGTCTGCGATCACTTCATCCATCATGGGAAAAATTTCATCTTGAAATAATGTAGTTGGATCTGTGAGCGTATCTTCACCGCGAAGGGTTACTTCGCAGGGTGGTTGATCCGGAGCGCCGCAGTTACCTTCTTCGTTTTCGTCGCCCTCAACTTCTGAACCGCCAGTGGTTGTACTGGTTGAATCAGTTAAAGTACCGTCACTGGCGTAGGTGTTGTTGGTTACAGTGTTTTTATTGGTTGTTGTTGAAGGTGTGCCAGCGGTGGAAGTCACTTGGCCGGTGCTGCCATTGATTACAGTGGTTGATGTTGATGGTGTCTGTGTTGTTCGGTTAACTGTAATCGTTTCGTCAATGCTTGCGTCTGTATTGACGGTTTGTGTTTTTGTACGGTCATAAACTGTGACAGTGCCCGATGAATCACGAATATAAAAATTGGTGTCATCGTTCCAGATTTCGGCGCCTGAACCTGATGAGTTTGTTGTAATTTCCTGAGTTGTTGTGGTAACTGAACCATCAGGATTAGTGATTGGTGGATCGGTAACAAAGGTTGTTGAGCCGCCATCTTCATCAATTGATGTTTGAGGTATGCCGCCACCGGTATATGGTGTTGGTTCTGGTGCTGATCCGGTTTCTCCGGCAGTGCTACCGTTTTGTTGGTAATTGTAGGTACATGCTTTTACATTGTCGGCATAAAGTCCGCAATTTTCGATGCCAACACTATCATATCCGCAGCCATCTTTTTGGATGACATAACCATCAAATGAGGGGTCATCTAATTCAGCGAAAGTGTAGCGGACTTGGAAAGGGTCTGCGCCGACTTCACAAGTTTGTGGTTCTGGTTCTGCATAACAGATACCGTCTGAATGTTCGTATGGAATTTCAGCGGGGCATGTTGCATTTGTGGTGATGCCACAGCTTGCAAATCCATGGTTACCCCATGTTATAAATTCGCCACAGCTAGAACTTCCAGCAAAGTAGTTTACTGTGTAATTGGAGTACTTAGCGCCTGCGGCATAGCAAGTCTCTTGTTTAGTTTGGCCGTATTCTGTGAATGAATAATTACCGGTCATGTAACAAGCAGCATATTGGCCTGCGTAAGTTAGTGGGGAACCCAGCAAGAGCAGAGCAGCGATTACATATCTGATTACTGGGTTTTTCATACTTTAGATACCGTTTACAAAACGTTTTACTAATTTGTAACCGATAACGAGACCAAGAACAGTCAACATTACAGGCAAAACGGCAGAGAACACGGTGTTCGCATCGGCTGTAATGGCTGTTAGTGGAGCAGTTAGATCAGCGGCAGCAATTGCGGCCATTGATTGAGTTGATAAAGCCATCAATGGTGCAGCGATGACAACGGGCAAAGCAAATTTCTGATAAGATTTCATTTCTGATTCCTTTGTGGGGGTTAGATTTTTTCAACAAAAACTTTGATTGTTTTTAAGGTGTAACCAAAGGAAAAACCACCTACCCAGATCAGGAGACAGGCCGACGCAAAATCAATTGCTGCTTGGCTCATCTCATGTGTCCGAATATCGCACCCATACAGAAACTGAAAATGTACCCCAGTATCACGAGGAACTCAGTCAGTTGTTGAAGGGTTAATTCTGATGCAGTTTCCATGTTAGATAACGACCGCCAAGACGATTATCAAACCGGAAATGAAAGCGAGGGTATTTATGGATTCTCTATACATCTTCTAGTACCTCGGGATAGGAACTTGTTGGAAGAAAGTAAGTAATAAAGGCACCGTTCCTGCCGCCTTTTCGTGCTTCTACGCGGACAGGGACGAGTACCTTTTCACCAGCCATTTCACCAATTGACTTGTTAATCTCAGCCAGACGGGTGTGTGCAAATTCAACGCGGTTTACTTCTGTTTGTGGGTTTCCAAATCTGTCTTGGTAAGTGGCAGCAAGTATCAGATAGTGGTTTTGACGGACTTGGCCGTCACGGTCGGTCCAATCGTTTGTGTCGGTGCCAGAGAGTGTGCCGACAATGTATGAGCCATTATTCATAGTTAAATCCTTTATTAAGCGGCTGCGATGAGCCGTAAGTTATAAGCCCAGTCCGGATTGGAAACAGGCTCTGCTTCAAGTACCCGAATCAGGGGCACGACATTGGAATTTGATTGCGGCGATGGGTTGCTGATATCAATTCCAAATTCTAATAATTGTTTGCGTTGACGATAGAAAGTAGCTTTGGGAAGCATATCGAATGGCACCATTCCCATTTTCCACATGTGATAGGTGGAAAGAGCAGCGCGGGGAACGTCTAAAGATTCAACGTCATTTAAAAGTACTTTCTGTGTCATGGTGAGTTTCCCCATATAAGAGGTAAAAAGTTTATTTACGGTAGTTTCGTTAAGTTGGCTGGCTGTATGGATGCCCAAAGTTCTTAGTTCTAGCTGACGTAATGTCAGTTCTAGGCGAAGTTTGCCTTGTGCAAATTCGCGTAAAGGCTCAAATATTTCGTATTGCTGTAGTTTGTGGTCACCAGATGCTTTTATTTCTTCTGCTTTGTTGTATGCCTTGATTGACCAACGGCGGGAATTTTTGCCCCAGTAAACTGTGCCTTTTGAATTAACAGGACGGCCATGTCGGGTACGACTGGAGTACTCAGCAGCACGAAGCCAAGAATTGACGTCGCTATTGCTTGGCAATGAATACATGCTATTGATATCGATACGGTCTATTTCGATATTTCCGGAATGGACAGCATCCCAATCAATCGAATCTGACAGGTGTATTCCCGAAAGTGAGAGATTAGTGCAGAGCAGTTTTAAGCCTTGCCAGATTTGGGCGTTGATATTACGAGAACCAATAATATTGTGGCCTTGTAAGAACTTTGCAAAGTTACCTGATACGTGCAGAACGTCGAGCTTGCCTTCACAATAATTTCCCTGTGATTTGATACTAATGGACGCATCATGCGAACCTTTAACTTGTGTCCGGTGTGGAACTGTATATTCAATTTCACCAGCTGCATCAATACGCATTGTTTTGCCAGCCGGAATGGGGACATGTACGCATGGAATCTTAGCAGTGATCCAATCAATCATAATGTTGACCTTTTGCAGTTTAAAAAATCGTATACGTGTATACATGTATATGTCAAATAAAAATATTAAGTTGTATACAACGAGTATCATATAAGGCTAGAGGTAGAGGAGAAAGAACATGCCTATGACAATCAGGCTGTCGAAGATAGAACGGCAGCTTTTGCAAGAAAAAGCGCAGGTCATCAACGAGGAACTGATATCAAAAAGCAAAACACCCGTTAAAGAATCTGAGTTATTACATATCGTTCTTTGCAATGCCCTGCAAAGAACTGGAGTTTCAAAAAAAGGGTTAATTGTGCTGTGTGATAGTCCCATTATTGAGACTAAAGTGCAGTATTACTAACACTGCACTGGCTGACGCGCGTTGCTTGTCGGATTCAATCATCAAACAATGACCAGGGCGAAAAGATGCCTTGGTCATTATTCGTTGATTAAATCTGCGTCGGGCTTTTTACTTGGC